>JANYEU010000226.1 GCA_025362915.1 Chitinophagaceae bacterium
GTCATATAAAGCAATTAAGGAATATCAAAAATCTTTTTTTGATTATGAAAGGTTTTTGATTTACGAACTGAATAATAAGGAGTTGTTAGAACAGTTGGAGAGTATAAATAACATAGACTTCTGTAAAACCATAGAAAATAAAAGTACTATTAGTTTTGCATCGAGCAATATCAAGATTGAACTTGAGAAGATTAATTTTATTGTAAATCCACAAAATATAATTGGGACAGATTTAAAAAGCTTATGTGGAATTTATATTCTTGAGTTTGATAACTCGGAATATTATATTGGACAAGCAAAGAGTTTGCATGTCAGATTAAAACAACATTTTAAAAAGCACAAAGACATTAAGAATATTTACTTCAAAGAAATAGTTGAAACTGCATTACTTGAAGAGGAGGACAAAACAATAGGGATTCTGGAGAGGAGTCTAATTAGAATTAGGAATTTAAAGCAAATTAGTTTTTATAATTTATTCGATCGTAATTGTCAAAAAGCATGGTTGAGCAACTTTGATTATAACTATAATTCAGGAATCAGATTTAATAATAATGAAGTAAGAGAGTCATTTTCAGATAGATTTAAAATCTTCAGTAATAAACCGTATTTTGAAAAATTTATTAGTTACACAAGCTTATATATTAAAAGTTGTATTCCCAATTATTTAGCTAGTGAATTTAGTTATTGGACAATTACATGTTTACCCCAATTTTTATTAAAAGAAAATTGCATTTCTAGGATAAATATTAATGAAGTGCCAGTGTTTTCGATGTATTTTAATGATGAAGGATTGTTTGATATGATGCTTTTTACCTCTAAGCTATCCATATTACAATACTTGAAGAATGGAAATAGACTTGATAATTTACTTAATGAAATAAAATCTTTACGAATTGAAGTAAGGGATACTTTTGAATGCACAGAAGGTGATGAAATTACATTAGTTATTGAAGAGCAAGACATTAATAAAGCTTTGACAAATGAGCTTATTCTTAATTCAATTCGTCAGTTCAATTTAAGAATGATGAATAGAAGTGCAATGGAAGAAAAATATAGAAGATCTCCTCGCCATTGCCTCGATCTTTCAGATTGTTTGTTTGCGAAAATGAGTGAAATGTAGTCTGTAATTTAAGTGACAAAAGAAAAAATAGATAATATGAACAACGGCGGTAATCGGTCAACAGAAGACGGTAAGCTTCTAAGTCAAATCCCTAACATTTTCACACTACTCAATCTGTTTTTTGGTTGTTTGGCAATCATTTATACCGTTCAAACAGGGTTAACGCTTACGGTAGATAATAATGGCGAAAGCTTAGTGGTCATTCCCGAAAAGATTTATCTGGCAAGTGTGTTTATAGGCATCGCTGCTATTATAGATTTTCTGGATGGCTTTGTGGCAAGACTATTAAATGCTTCTTCCGAGATGGGCAAACAACTGGATAGCCTTGCCGATGTGGTAAGCTTTGGTGTGGCACCGGGAATGATTATATATCAATTCCTTCGTTTGAGCTATGCGCAACAACCTGACGCGTTAGACATAAATACGCTTTGGTTAATGCCTGCATTCTTAATTCCTTGTGCTGGTGCATACAGATTGGCAAGATTTAATATCGATACCGAACAGAGTTATGGCTTTAAGGGTGTACCAATTCCTGCGGTGGGTTTATTGATTGCCGCTTTTCCATTGGTTTATTGGTACGATAACCAAGCTTGGGCAAATACTATGTTAAACAATAAATGGTTTTGGTATGCGGTCGTTTTTATAGTAAGTTATTTGATGGTTTCTACGTTGCCAATGCTGGCATTAAAATTTAAGAACGCTACTTTCAAAAGCTTTTTGCCCTTTATCATCATAGCAATTGTTGCCATTATCTCGGCAGTAATTATTAAATGGATGGCTGTTCCTGTTACATTTGCAGCCTACGTTGTTATATCTTTAGTTTTTAAACAAAGCAAGTCATGATTTATACAATTCACATCAAAGTAATGCCGTTGAAGAATTTATTAGACCCTCAAGGCAAGGCAGTATTGGCAGGTTTACACAATTTAGGGTTGGCAAATGTGGAGGATGTACGTGTGGGCAAGCATATCACCCTACATGTAAATGCTGCTACCGAAGCAGAAGCAAGAGCCGCAGCAGAAGAAGCTGGCAAGAAGCTTTTGGCGAATGCAGTGATGGAGTTTTTTGATATAGAAGAAATCATTGAGGGATAGTTTATTGCACATTTATAGAAAACTATCTGTACTTTCACGGAGTGGTAAACAGTATATCCTTTGATATATTACATCGGTTTAACTAAATAAAGCAGCAAGTAATGACTATTGAAATAAGCGGTATACAATTGTTTACCCTTCTGAAAGCGAAGATTGGCGAAAAGGAAGCTACTGCCGTGATAGAATATGTGAAGCAAGAAGCAAATACGGCTGCAACCAAAACAAGTCAGTTTTTTAGTAAGGATTTAGATGTTTTGCAAATTCATGTGGATTTAAAGTTGGAACAAACAAAGTCTGATTTGTATAAAGCGATTTTTATAATGGGGCTAGTACAATTGTTGACAATTCTTGCAGGGGTATTAGCTATTGTAAAATTTACAAAATAAAGTTCAGAACTTTTTTATACACTAACGATGTACCAATGACAAACATTATTCAAATACCTGTTGAAGAATATAAGGCAATGAAAGAAGAGATTGCCCTATTAAAAGACACATCACTTCTTTCAAAAATGAATCGACTTGTAGAGTTGCTGTATGAAGAAAAGTATGGGCTTTACTTAGGGAATGATACAACCGATTTAATCGAGTCCTCCATTAGAAGCAGTTGGAAATAATGAACATCAGATTAGAAATGGTGACTGTCAATACTATCAGCAATTCGGTAATCGGTTAACGGTATATCGGTTAATAAAAAACTCCCCCCCAACAACCATGCTCTACCTCGTTCCCACACCACTCGGCAATTTAAAAGACATCACTTTCAGGGCTATTGAGGTGCTGCAAACTGTAGATGTTATTTTGTGTGAGGATACAAGGACATCTTCCAAATTGTTGCATCATTACAATATACAGAAGCCTCTTTCCCCCTATCACCAACATAATGAGCATAAGATAGCTGCACATTTGGTTGACCAAATGAAAGCGGGAAAAACTTTTGCGCTCATTACCGATGCGGGTACACCCGCCATCAGTGATCCTGCCTTTTTATTGGTAAGGGAATGTGTGGCAAACGATGTAAAAGTTGAGTGCCTTCCTGGTGCCACCGCCTTTGTACCCGCCCTTGTAAACAGTGGCTTGCCTACCAATAGCTTTGTTTTTGAAGGCTTCCTTCCCTTAAAAAAAGGCAGGCAGACAAAGCTAAAGCAATTGGCTTTGGAAGAACGTACCATCATCATTTACGAAAGCCCTATGCGCTTGGTAAAATCTCTAGAAGAGTTTGCCATTTACTTTGGTAGCGAAAGGAAATGTTGCGTAAGCAGGGAACTAACCAAGATGTTCGAAGAAAATAAACGCGGTACCCTGCAAGAGGTGACCGCCCACTTTAAAGCCAAGACTGTAAAAGGCGAAATAGTTATAGTTCTGCAAGGCAAAGACTAATATTACCCCAAATTAATCCTTCCCCTTTGGTGATTAAATATTAATTGCTACTTTTCTCCCCATTTATAAATCTATTATATGGCAAAGGGTATTATATTATCGCTTCTCCTTTCTGTTTGTATTGGTCAGTTATCTTTTGCGCAGTCCGATCGTTGGCAGCAGCGTATCAAATATGCCATCAACGTAAAAATGGATGTGTTAAACAATCAGTTTGCTGGTACAGAACAGATAGATTATTGGAACAATTCTCCCGATACACTGATCAGGGTGTTCTTTCATTTATACTGGAATGCCTTTCAGCCAAATAGTAGTATGGATGTGCGTAGCCGGGAAGCTGGCAAGATAGTACTCGGTGTAGATAAGAATGATAGTGTACAATTAGATTGGGACAGCAGGGTGACGGATAGGATTAGTAAACTGACTGACAGCGAAATTGGTTACCAAAATGTAACTTCTATAAAGATTGACGGTATTGAACAACAGTTAATTGTTCATGAAACAATATTGGAAGTAAGACTATCCAAGCCCATTTTACCTAAAAGCAAGAGTGCGATGGAGGTTTCCTTTAGGGCGCAGGTGCCTATCCAAATCCGTAGGAGTGGGCACGATAATGCAGAAGGTATCCGTTATAGCATGAGCCAATGGTATCCTAAAATGGTAGAATACGATTATCAGGGTTGGAATGCAAACCCATACATTGCCCGTGAGTTTTATGGTGTTTGGGGTGATTATGATGTGAAGATAAATATCGATAAAAAGTATATGATTGCCGCTACAGGCGTTCTTCAAAATGCTAATACCATTGGTTTTGGCTATGAGGATGCAGGAATAAAAGTCCCATTAACAACTGCCGCTACTATCACTTGGAATTTTAAGGGAGAGAATATCCACGATTTTGTATGGGCGGCAGACCCAACTTATAAGCATCTTTCCAAAAAAGTAAATGGCATAATGCTGAATGTATTTTATAAACCAAGCGACAAATCGAGCGACAGTGCCTGGAACAATCTCTTATGGGCTGCCGAGAAAGTATTGCCCTATATGGAGAAAAGGTTTGGAAAATACCCTTACCCACAGTATTCTTTTATACAGGGCGGCGATGGCGGCATGGAGTATGCGATGGCAACATTGCTAAAAAATTCTAGCTTGGGAAGTGCTTTTCATGAGTGGATGCACAGCTGGTATCAGCACATGCTCGGCACAAACGAAAGTCTTTTTGCGTGGATGGATGAGGGTTTTACCACATTTTCAGAATTGGAGGTGAGCAGTTATTACCGGAACAAATGGGCAGCCCAATCTCCTTATACCAATGCTGCCGAAAAGGCGGGGTTGCCAGATTTAAATGCAACAGAAAACGCTAAGCTGCCCCTGCACCAGTACAATGCTTATGCAGGATACTATTTTTTGGCAAAAAGTGGATTGGAAGAACCTCTAAGTACCCATGCCGATCATTTCA
>JANYEU010000325.1 GCA_025362915.1 Chitinophagaceae bacterium
GTTGGATGATTGTCCCAATTTTACATAGCCCAAACCTACATCCTGCAAAGGCTGAATGGCTTTGGCAAGGTTTTTTTCATCCTCAAAGAAAATAATGGATTCGTCCACGCTCATCTCCAAAATATCATGGATGCTTTTGCCTTTATAGGTTACTTCTATCACTTCTTCCTTAAAACGTTTTCCGCCACACACTTCGCAGGTAAGGTGTACATCTGCCAAGAACTGCATCTCCACTATTTGTTCACCCTCACCCTTACAGGCATCACATCGTCCTCCGTCCACATTAAAAGAAAAGTGTTTAGGCAGAAATCCACGCACTTTGCTAAGGGGTTGCTTGGCATATAAATCCCTGATCTCGTCATACGCTTTTATATAAGTGATAGGATTGCTGCGCGATGATTTACCTATCGGGTTCTGGTCAATCATTTCTATTTGGGAAATGTAATCCGCATCACCCGTGATGGCTTTGCATAATCCCACTTTCTCAGCAAATTCACCCTTCATCTTTTGCAAGGCAGGGTACAATATCTGTTTCACCAATGTTGTCTTTCCACTTCCACTCACCCCTGTTACCACACACAAAACATCCAATGGAAAAGTTACTGTAATATCTTTCAGGTTGTTTTGCCTGGCACCTTCAATGGTAATGCTCCTGTTCCATTTTCTTATTGCCTTGGGAATATCAATGGTCAGTTCTCCTTTTAAATATCTGCCGGTAAGACTTTTTGGGTTATCAATCAGTTCCTGATAATTACCAGCTGCCACAACCTCGCCGCCCAAATGCGAAGCCAATGGCCCCATATCTATTACATAATCGGCTTCACGCATCATCATCTCATCGTGTTCCACCACCACAACCGTATTGCCTAAAGCCTTTAATGATTTCAATACACCAATCAACTTCTCCGTATCCCTACTATGCAAACCAATGGATGGCTCATCAAGAATGTATAATGAGTTGGTTAAATTGCTGCCAAGGCTGCGGGTAAGTTGTATCCGCTGACTCTCGCCACCACTTAAGCTATTTGCCAAACGATTCAGTGTTAGATAGCCCAAGCCAACATCTATCAATGTCTGTAGCCGTTGATGCACTTCTATCAATATACGCTTTGCCACCTGTGTGTCATGTTCACTAATCTTCATCTTGTCAAACCAGACCTTCAAATCCTTCACCTGCATCTCGCAGAGTTCGCCAATATGTTTGGTATCCACCTTTACATACAATGCCTCCTGACGCAGACGGTAGCCTTCGCAAACCGGACACTTGGTCTTGCCACGATACCTGCTTAACATTACCCGATACTGAACCTTATATAAATTGGCCTCTACCTCCTTAAAGAAATCATCTATGCCTTGCAGATACTTTGCTCCCTTCCATAATAGCTGATATTGTTCCTTGGTCAAATCCATGATGGGCTTGTGTATCGGAAAGTTTGCCGCACCTGCACCACGGATGAATGCATCCTTCCACTCACTCATCTTCTCGCCACGCCAGCAAGCGACAGCATTTTCATATAAACTCAATCTTTTATCTGGGATAACCAAATCCTCATCTATTCCCAATACCAAACTAAAGCCTTCGCAAGTAGGACAGGCACCATAAGGATTGTTGAATGAAAACAGATTGGGTACAGGTTCTTCGAACTGTATCCCATCCAATTCGAACTTATTACTGTAATGCAACAGCTCTTTTCCATCCAATTCAAGGTGCATTTCCCCCTCCCCTTCATAGAAAGCAATACCCACAGAATCACTCAAACGGTGTAAATCATCCTCATCAAATTCTTTGGTAACGATACGATCAATCAAAGTATAACCCCCCAAACCCCCTGAATGGGGGCTTTTGGTCGCCTTATGTGTAAACTTTTTCTTTAATTCGGCATCTGTCAGTTCCAATAATTCTTCAATCCTAATGGGTTCAAGCGCACCGTCTTTTTCTATATTCGGCGCAGCCATCCTACTAAAACCCTTTACCATCAATATGTTCAGTTCCTCACGAATCTCTCTGTTTGCGTGTTGTTTAAACTTCACTATGATAAAAACCCTTCGTCCATGTTCCAAAGCCTTTATCGCATTCACCACATCCTGCACATCATCTTTCTTCACTTCACGTCCACTAATGGGTGATATTGTCTTGCCCACCCGTGCATACAACAACCGCAGATAATCATATATCTCGGTCATACTACCGACTGTGCTGCGGGGGGTACGGGTAATCACTTTTTGCTCAATGGCAATGGCAGGACACAAGCCTTTTATATAATCCACATCGGGCTTTACCATCCTCGCCATAAATTGACGGGCATAAGAACTTAGGCTTTCTGCATAACGGCGTTGCCCTTCGGCAAATAGTGTATCAATAGTTAATGACGATTTACCACTGCCACTCACCCCAGTCACCACTATAAATTGATTGCGTGGGAACTCTACCGTTACATTCTTCAAGTTGTGCGTTCTTGCGCCTTTTACCAAGATATTATTATTGGATGGCTGATTCTTATCGCTCAGTCTTATACCTTTCACTCCCTTTTCTGCTATCTTTTCCATATTTGAAGCAATATAAACAGAACCAGCTAACTTATGTTTATTAAATTCAAAAACGGCATGTAGTAAAATAGGAGAGAGGCTGATAAAACCCTTGAAACACAATAATATAAAGCATTATAGCCACTTTGCCTTCTTTTTTGTGAATAACCATTAATTAAAAAAAATACTTTTTAACAATTTATATAAAAGAAATATGTATTTGGCAAATATTTCTAACATTACATCTGAATAGTTATATCAATTCGTTTTTGGTGGGGCTTTTCTTATCTAATATCCTCGTTTTGTACTTGAATTTTACATAAACCCATTGTTATGAAGTCATTTGTTACAGCAACAGATGCGCAGTTAATCGGCGTATTTCAGAAGGGAGATAATCAGGCGCTGGAGGAATTGATCCGCCGCCACAAAGATGCCATATTTACTACCATAGTATTTATGGTTAGGGATACGCATCTTGCTGAAGACCTATTTCAAGAGGCGTTTATTAAGATAATTGATACGCTACGTAGCAATCGCTATAATGACGAGGGTAAGTTCCTAAGTTGGACTTTACGTGTAGCCCATAACCTATGCGTGGACCATTTTAGAAAGGTAAAGTACATCCACAATGTTGGTAGTGACGAAAAAGATGTTTTTGAAGGGATTGGTGATGTAGGAAATTTTGCAGATGCTAAATTAATGCAGAATCAAACCCATGATAAGGTAAGGAAGATGCTAGATTATTTGCCAGAAGAGCAAAGGGAAGTGATAGTGTTGCGCCATTTTGCAGACATGAGCTTTAAGGAGATAGCCTATATAACAGATACCAGCATCAATACAGCCCTTGGCCGTATGCGTTATGCGTTGCTAAACTTACGCAGGTTGATTGTTGAAAAAGAAATTATATTATAGTAATACTATAACCAATTTCTTATTTATATACCAATACTTGCTAAACTATCTTATTTTACCTCTTTCATATTACCTTTAATTGGGAATCTATAGCCAAGTTCCTTCCAGACTAAACAAAGCAATTCTCAGTATTTTCTCTCCATTCTTTTTAATTTACTTGTAGGAGTAAAACATAATCTATTTGTACAAACAAAATCGCCTGACTCAATAAATTGAATCAGGCGTTTTATTGTGTATTAAGACTT
>JANYEU010000334.1 GCA_025362915.1 Chitinophagaceae bacterium
CCCATCAGGAAATTTAAATGATACAACACCAACCACTATTTATGCAAAAGACTTAAAAGTAGGTAATACAGCACAAACTACTTTTGGATTAGGGGCCAGCTATGAAATAATAAGAGGATTAAGGGTACGATTGAATTATAAGTACAATGATGCTCTTTTTGCAAATTTTTCAGCAAACAATCGTTCTGCTTCCGATAGCGGAAGACAAGCTTGGCAATTACCTGCTTTTGGACTGGTAAATGCTGCAATCAATTATAACTTTAAGTGGGATAAAACAAGAATTTCATTGGGTGCCAATTTAGATAATCTTCTGGACAAGCACTATCTATCAGAATCATTTAGTGATATTGTTTACAATAAAAATGACACAAAAGATTTTGTTATTGGCAAAAACGGTTCAGGAAAAAGGAATGTGGTTTATCCTGGTTTTGGTAGAACGTGGGTAATATCTGCAAAAGTTTATTTCTAGACAAATTAGATTGTATTTTTCATAAAAAGGGATGAGCAAGAATGGTCATCCCTTTTTTTATAGCCTAATGGCATAATAGCTTTCTAATTTTTACTGATTAAACATTCCATACAAATGGATTAATTTATTTACATATTCCAATGCCTTTATCAGGGGAATAAAATGTACCCTTTTATTTCGCCACCAATCTTATAGCCACCAAATATTCCCAAAAGCACATCAAATAAACTTCAGACAAACACAAATAAACGCCACCCAACTGACCGGGTGACATACATGATGTTGCGGGAAGCACACCGAACTGACAGGGTAGCATACATTTTGACGAATAAAATGCTGCCAACATTAAATAAACTTTACGTAACTTCAAGTAAACACCATCTATTTCAATGGTTATCTCGCATTACAAAAAAGATTCACTATCAAAATGTGTAAAATGGCAAGGTCATTATCAACAAGATATCCGTCTTGAATATGCGTCAATAAGTTCAAAAGGAAAAAATAAACAATTCCTTTGTGCATTCTTTGCCGAATGACTACCGGAAAGGCATGTCACTAAAATCTAAGAAGGCATATTATTCAACTAGAGCACTAAAGCCCACCAAGAGTTGTAGGTATGTGGAAAAAAGCCTTTCTACGATGGTTTGAATAGATTAGATTGTCAAAGTATAGAAAGTCTCTACAAGCATACCCTTTTTATTGTATTTCGTAGTTTGTGAGCTGATATACCGACCGATCTAATCCATGGGATGTGAGTGTGGTATATTCTGCATATGTATGATGCCAATGACATCAATGCCTGCTAAGTTTATTGCATTGACAAAATTGTCAGAATGTTGTATCTGTGCCAAGTATAAACAAAAATAGCTGCCTCGCAATGAGACAGCTATTAAAGAGTGTCGGGAAGACAGGATTCGAACCTGCGACCCCCTGGTCCCAAACCAGGTGCGCTACCGGCCTGCGCTACTTCCCGTTTGGCATTTGTAAGTGACTGCGGTGAGAAAGGGATTCGAACCCTTGGTACAGTTTAACCCGTACGGCAGTTTAGCAAACTACTGATTTCAGCCACTCATCCATCTCACCGTCCTTACTCTTTTTTCAGAGAGGGCTGCAAAAATAGGGATGTGAAACTAAATGGCAAAATCAAATTTTGAAATATCTACAAAAACTTAATCGGGTCTATCAAATAAGTATGCTTTTTAGCAAATTACTTATTTAATAGACCCGAATCTTAATAAGAAAGCCTAAGTGAGATTTGTAAATTTTTATTACATGGAAGCTAATTGTACCTTTTGAGTTATCTCCATCACATTTTCACGGAATACCGAATCAGTGTCCATTAAATCTTTTACTGTTTGGCACGAGTGAATCACAGTAGTATGATCCCTACCACCAAAATGTTCTCCAATTGTTTTTAAAGAATTCTTGGTAAACGATTTAGCCAAAAACATGGTTATCTGACGGGCTTGTACAATTTCGCGTTTACGGGTTTTGTGCAGCAGCTTATCGTAGCTCACCCCATAGTATTCGCAAACCATTTTTTGTATTGCATCAATCGTAATTTCTTTACTGCTTGTCTTTACAAAGTTTCTCAATACTTTCTTGGCAAGCTCTAAATCAATTTCCTTTCTATTTAATGATGATTGTGCAAGAAGTGAAATCAATGCACCTTCCAACTCTCTAACATTGGTAGTGATATTGTAAGCAACATACTTCACCACTTCCTTGCTCATATCCAAGCCATCATTCTTCATTTTGCGTTCCAAAATCTGAATCCTAGTCTCGTAGTCAGGCAATTGAATGTCTGCACTCAACCCCCACCTGAAACGACTCAGCAAACGCTCTTGCAGCCCATCCAAATCTTTTGGCGACTTGTCGCTTGTTAGAACCAATTGCTTTCCTGTTTGGTGCAAATGATTAAAGATGGCAAAGAATGCATCCTGGCTTTTTTCTGCCCTTGCAAAGAATTGTACATCGTCAATAATAAGTACATCAATCAATTGATAGAAATGTATGAAATCATTGATGGCATTATTGCGGCTATGATCCTGAAATTGATTGATAAACTTTTCGCTACTAACATATAATACAACTTTGTTAGGATGCATACGCTTTACATCATTGCCAATTGCTTGGGCAAGGTGGGTTTTACCCAATCCAACACTGCCATATATTACTAATGGATTAAAAGAATTGCCTCCTGGCTTGTCGGCCACAGTTTTGCCAGCCCTTCTCGCTACACGGTTGCTATCTCCTTCTACATAATTGTCAAAAGTATAATTATGATTAAGCTGAGGGTCAATCTGCATCTTCTTCAACCCAGGAATTACAAATGGATTCTTTACAGGGTTATCAATCACTAACGGAAAGTTCATTTCGTTATGATTAAAGGTCTTGTTTCCACTGGCGGGTACATCCATGCTACCACTACGTCCATTGCTGCTGTCCACCATTATCCTGTATTCCAGCCTTGCATCCTTACCTAGCTCTCGTTTAAGCGTTTTGGCAAGTAAGTTTACATAATGCTCTTCCAAATACTCATAAAAAAATTGGGAAGGAACCTGTATCATCAATACATTACCTTTTAATTCTACGGGCACTATAGGCTCAAACCATGTTTTAAAATGCTGCCACTCCACTATATCCTTTATAATCTTCAAGCAATTGCTCCACACATTGCCGGCATTTTTTGAAACACTAGTATTAGCCATAATTTGTTAAAAATTTATATATTAGTTAACTTATTTTCCAAACATGGATTTTCTAAGGGGTTGTAGTTTAACCTACAAAATATCTATCTGGACTGCGAATATGGACAGAAATTGTTGAAAAAAAAATTTTTATTTCTCGATTTTTCTTCCAACCAATACAGTGTTGGCTTTCAGCAGATTTTTCTTTTTTGATCGCTCAATATTATAGTCCAATCTACCCAGTTGTAGCCCTGCCCAACCCACTTGATTCACCAAAGTATCCCCATTATTTTTGTTGGTATATTTCCTTGGCTCAGAAAAGAATTTGTGTGTGTGCCCTCCCAATATCAAATCAATATGATAGGTTTCTTTAGCCAAGACTTCATCGCTCACCTTATTGTCATCATACTTATCCCCAAGATGAGAAAGGCAGATAATCATGTCGCAACCTTGTCTCTTTAAAAAATCAACTGTAGTGTTTGCACATTCAATTGGATCCTTATAAATAGTATTTCCATATAAATTATCCGGAACAAGTCCCTTCAACTCTATACCAACGCCAAACACACCAACTTTTATATTACCCTTCTGAAATATTTTATACGGCACAGATTTATTTTCCATCGGTGTGTTGGTAAAATCATAGTTGCACAACAAAACTGGGAAGTTTGCATGTTTCAGTTGGGTGGCAAAGTTTTCCAATCCTGCATCAAAGTCGTGGTTGCCCATCGTACAGGCATCATATCCCATCATACTCATGGCCTTTATTTCCGGCTCTCCCTTATATATATTAAAATAAGGCGTTCCCTGAAAAATATCTCCAGCATCAAGCAGTAACACATGCTCAGTTTCCTTTCTTATCTGTTCTATTATTGTGGCTCGTGCCGCCACTCCCCCAAGTCCTGCAGTTTTGCTGCCATCCATCGGAAAAGGATCCAGCCTACTATGCACATCATTTGTATGCAATATGGTCAGCGTATCTTTTGCTGAAAAGTTTTCAGCATAACCTTTGTCCATTATTGACGATGCCAACAATGCTCCGCCAGCCATAACCGACTGACTGATGAATTTTCTTCTATTAATTGGCATATACTATTCTTTTTTCAATTTTTGCATCAATGGATTTTCCATTATCTGTCAATAATTTTATATAGGTCAACAGCGCATCCCTAACCAAATATCCCCTACTTATTTTAGGAAACACCTTCAACATATTCGTATTATCGCCCCCATTTGCCACATAATCAGAATTTGCAATTGTGTACGTACTATCAGCAGATATTGGATTCCCATTTATCAAAACATTTGCCGCTTTTTTATTACTGATACCCATTGTAACGCCACTTAAAGGCCATCCATTCTTATCCGCAATATGATTAAGAAAAGAAAGTAACGAATCCCCTTTCACCCGTTGCAACACTAGGATATTATCAAAAGGCATCAATTCAAAAATATTACCCACCGTAATGTTGCCTTTGGGTAAATAAGAACGTACCCCACCATAATTGACAAAAGCCGCATCAATGTGCTGCCCAAATACTGTTTCGCCAATTGTTTTTAATGCATCGCACATAAAATTACCTAGCCCACTCTCTGGCTGATGCTTGGAAAGACCACTTACCGAGAAGCCAACAACCACATTCATAGATTTGGAAACACTATCCCTATAGGTGGAAAGGAATGCAGACATGGAAGAATCTTTCTTGGCATTCCCATCAATTTGGTAGCCACTAACGGCGACAGAAATACTTTGTGCATTTACAGCAATTATGGTCAGGCAACAGAAAAATAACAACAGAGATAGTATGCGCATTAAGACTAGAGGTTGAAAAGTGAAGATATATGTTTTTATTATAAAAAAAGTAGAAAGGCAGCTATTTTTTTATAAATATTAAGTAAAGAACTTGGGGAGATTACAAAAGTTTTAAATGAAGCGACTTATACTACCTTTAGAACTAATATAATTCGAAATATTTTCTCTCAAAAACATAAGATTTCCCTCACAATCAGATACTCTAAGATGCAAATTTTTGTATTTAAGTATCCAAGAATGAGATTGTTTTTTCAATGGATGATACTATTTTTCCCAAAGAAGGTACTGTCTTTCCCAGAGAAGGTACCTTTTTTCCCAGGGAAGGTACTTTTTTTCCGAGAGAAGATACCTTTTTTCCTAGGGAAGGTACTTTTTTTTCCAGGAAAGGTACTTTTTTTCTCAGGGAAGGTATATTGCTGCTAATGATGGTATCGTTCTTCCTAAAAACAATATTGAGATCGGTCTATTATGTTACAAAACAGATGGCAAATGGCAGTATTATAAAAACATTAAGTGTACAGATTATTTCGCTACCTATATCTTTACCCCAATGCAAAAAATAATAAACGATCCAGTTTACGGATTCATCACCATCAATGATCCATTGATTTTTCAAATAATTGCACATCCCTATTTTCAGCGGTTGCGCCGCATTCATCAGATGGCATTGGCATATCTTGTTTACCCCGGTGCCGTTCATACCAGGCTGCATCATGCACTTGGCGCTTATCATTTGATGAGCAATGCAATAAAGGAACTAAAGGCAAAAGGAGTGGACATTTCTTATGAGGAGGAAGTGGCGGCACAAGCTGCCATACTGCTGCACGATGTGGGGCATGGACCATTTTCGCACGCGCTGGAAAAGCATTTGGTGGTAGGAACGCACCATGAAGAACTGAGCCTTTATATGATGCAGGCCATGAACGGGGAGTTTGGCGGAAAGCTGGATATGGCAATAGCAATTTTTACAAACCAATACCCCAAACGATTCCTTCACCAATTGGTAAGCGGACAATTGGATGTGGATAGGATGGATTACCTGACGCGCGATAGTTTTTATACGGGTGTAAGCGAAGGGGTGATTGGCTATGACAGAATATTAAAAATGCTCACTGTTCATAATGGTGAGCTTATGGTGGAAGAGAAAGGGATTTATAGCATTGAAAAATTCTTGGTGGCCAGGCGGCAGATGTATTGGCAGGTATATCTACACAAAACGGTGCTTAGTGCTGAGATAATGCTGGTAAACTTGCTAAAAAGGGCGAAGATATTAGCCACCTCTGGAGACAAAAGCTTGGTGACGGGTGGAGCAATGGATTACTTTCTGTACGATTTTAAAGGAGGGGTTAGCAAAGAAATGTTAGATAAATTTTGTTTGTTAGATGATGTTGATTGTTCTTTTGCCATCAAACGCTGGTGCAATCATTCAGATTTTATTTTGGGCGAATTGTGTAATCGCTTGCTCAATAGGCGATTGTTGAAAATAAAATTGCAATCGGAACCTTTTGAAGCATCCATTTTACAAAAGAAATTGGAAATGGCAAAAGAGACCTTGGGGATTGATGAAAACGCCGCCACTTACTTTGCCTTTACCGGCGAGGCAGATAATACCATGTATAATATGGGAGACGATAAGATAAATATTGTGTTCAAGGATGGTACTGTAAAAGACATTGCGAGTATTGATAACCCATTAATTCATCAAACAATCTCTGCACCAATAAAAAAATTCTACATTTGCTCGCTTGTCTGATGATAGCTTCCTGTATTTGGGCCATCATTTACCTGTGATTTAATTTACAATAATCTGGATTTTACAACACTATTAATATATGCGTTTTACTGCTGCCCAAATTGCGATGATGATTGATGCTACTGTTGAGGGGGATGCTTCCGCTTCGGTAGATAGTTTTGGGAAGATAGAAGAAGCCAAGGATGGGCAGCTTGCTTTTTTGGCGAATCCCAAGTACGAAGAGTTTTTATATACAACCGATGCTTCCATCATAATTGTAAATGATAGCTTGGAGTTAAAGGGAGCTATCAAGACCACTTTACTGCGTGTGCCGGATGCTTATTCTGCCTTTGCCACACTACTTAAAAAGTATGAAGAAATAGCCAGCCTACAACTCGTTGGCATACAAGAACCTTCTTATATTGCCAAGACTGCCAAACTTGGCGCAAATGTATTTGTAGCAGCCTTCGCCTATCTAAGCGAAAATGTCAGCATTGGTAATAACGTAAAAATATATTCTGGTGTGGTGGTGGGTAACAACGTAACCATAGGCGATAATACCATCCTACATCCCGGAGTAAAAATATACCACGACTGTATCATTGGTAAAAACGTAACCATACATGCGGGTACTATTGTGGGCAGTGATGGATTTGGTTTTGCACCGCTTACTGATGGTACATACAAAAAGATACCTCAGATAGGAAATGTAATTATTGAGGACGATGTGGAAATTGGTGCCAACAATACAATAGATAGGGCTACGATGGGCTCAACCATTATTAGAAAAGGGGCAAAACTGGATAACCTCATTCAGATTGCACACAATGTAGAAGTGGGTGAACATACAGTAATAGCTGCGCAAGTAGGCGTAAGTGGCAGTAGCAAGATAGGAAGTAATGTGATGATAGGAGGGCAAGCAGGCATCACTGGGCATATCAGTATTGCCGATGGAACCAAAATAAACGGCAAAAGCGGCGTTTCCAAATCTATCAAAACACCCAATACAGCTATCTCTGGCACCCCTGCCGAGAGTTTCATGTCGATGAAACGTATAGAGGCAATATATAGAAACCTACCCGAACTGGAGAAAAGGGTGAGGGAACTTGAGAAAAGATTGGGAGAGAAGTAATACGTTTTAAGTTCTACGTATTACGTAGAACTTTTAGTTTAAAAGCAATTTCCTAAACGCCACAGAATCCCCATTGAACACATCACAGTCAACCCTTGGAGCAATTCCATTTACATGACCCGATTCGCTGTGTTGCCAAAATAGCCAGTCCCTACCAATGCGTGGTTTATCCTGCTCATCGTAATGGGCCACCCACAAAGGATACTCATTAAATTCATTCCCCAAGTTCTTTTCGTAAAA
>JANYEU010000357.1 GCA_025362915.1 Chitinophagaceae bacterium
CGATTTCAAGATTATACAATAACACATTTGATAACATTTTAAAATTAACAACATGAAAAAGATTAAGAACTTTCGGGAAACAATTATCAGTGCGGTTTTACTGCTCCTTTTGATAATGGTAACATCCTTAACCAATGCACAGGTAAAATATGCTACAAAAGATGATTTGAATTTACTGGTAAGTGGTACATCTACTCTGCACGACTGGGATATGAAAGCCGCAAAAGGAGAATGCGACGCCGTATTTACATTTAATGCCAAAGGGGATATAACCGCACTGACTACCCTTTACCTAACTGTGCCAGCCGAAGCACTAAAAAGCGAACACTCTGGCATGGATAAGAATGCCTACAAAGCATTAAAAACAGATAAGGCACCAACAATCTCCTATAAACTAACGTCTGCTACTGTTATTGGAAATACAATAAAATGTATTGGAAAGCTAAGCATTGCCGGCGCCACCCGTGAGGCGGAACTGATGGCTACCTACAAATTGAATAGCGATAAAAGCATTACCGTAAGCGGAAAGAAAAATATTAGCATGAAAGATTTTAACATGGAACCACCCACTTTTATGATGGGTACTATCAAAACCGGAAACGACATAGTACTCAAGTTCGATTTGACACTTAGGAAGTAGGCTCTATTTTTTTAACAACAAAAATTAAATGATATGAAAAAGACAATCAACAATGTAAGTAGGATTTTAGTAATGATCCTACTTGGAATCGTGCCTCTAGCCATGATGGCACAACACCAGCCCAAAATTGCAAACCTTAGGGCTTATGATCAAACAGGTATCAATGTTTTTGAAGACACAAAGACCGATACGGTAATATTTGATGGATTGAAAGTAAGGTTTGGTGCCGGGTTTACCCAACAGTTCCAAAACTTGAAAGACGAAAACCCCAATGCACTGAACAACAATGTGGGTTCTTTTGCAGGCGGCGTATCTACGCCAGGTAACAGGCTAAAAGTGATTACCGCAGGGTTTCAAACCGCACAGGCAAACCTGAATATGGATGTGCAATTGGCAGATGGTATCCGCTTGAATGTTACCTCTTACCTATCCACAAAACACCATAACGAAACATGGGTGAAAGGTGGTTATATACAGTTTGATAAACTGCCGTTTAAAGGACAGATATGGAGCGACATCATGAAAGTTACCACAATCAAAGTGGGTCACTTTGAAGTGGATTATGGCGATGAACATTATCGCAGAACCGACGGCGGACAAGCATTGTATAATCCATTTATGGAAGGAAATGTAATGGATGAGTATGCAACTGAAATAGGCGGTGAGGTTTATGTAAAGAAAAATGGTTTGTTTGGAATGTTTGGGGTAACCAATGGTATGATTAAGGGTAATGTAGATTCCCTTTATGCTGCCAGCAACCCCGATGGCGACCTTCATAAATCACCTTCACTTTTATTGAAAGCAGGTTTTGATAGAAAGATTGCGGATAATGTACGCTTACGTTTGACAGCTTCTTATTATGGCAATCAAAGCTGCGGTGGTAATACACTTTTTGGTGGCGACCGTTCAGGATCAAACTATCAGTTTGTGATGGAAGAAAACTCTGTCAATCCAAGTAGCACTACCGGTGCGGGTACTCCTTTGGCCTTCTCTGGAAGGTTCAATCCCAACTTTAGTAAAAAGATAAATGCTTTTATGTTTAATGCTTTTGTAAAAACAGGAGGTTTTGAATTGTTTGGAACGGCAGAAACCTCTTCTGGAAGAACAGCTACTGAAACAGCTACCAGAAATGCCAATCAATATGCGGTAGATGCCGTTTATAGGTTTGGTGCCACAGAAAATTTATTCTTAGGGGTGCGCTACAATACTGTTTCTGCCCAGTTGGCAAATAGTAAAAACGGTACAGGTGCTGGACCCATCGCTTACACAGACAATGTGCAAATAAATAGGGTTGCTTTGGCTGGTGGTTGGTTTGTAACCAAGAATGTATTGATGAAAGCAGAGTATGTAAATCAGGTTTATAATAACTTTCCTACTGCCGATTATAGGTCTTCGGGCAAGTTTGATGGATATGTTATAGAAGCTGTTGTTGGGTTTTAGATTGGGTTTTTTCATGTGTATTGGCAGCCGGAATGATTTCTATCGTTCTGGCTGTTTTTATTAAAGATATTCTTGGTGGTTTTAGTTTCTTATCATGAATGTTTACTCCAAAACCCACTTGAACTAACCTTTCGTATGTGCATACGGAGCTTCCGTTCAAGCATACGGAACTTCCGTGCGGGCTTACGAGGTTTTCGTTCAAGCATACGAGAGTTCCGTACGGGCATACGGAACCTCCGTAAGCGCTTACGAGGTTTCCGTTCAGTTGAACGGAAGTTCCGTAAGGGCATACGAGACTTCCGTTCAACTGAACAAATGCCATAAAATAGCTTGGGTTGCCTATCTGAAGCGTGTATACTATTTTCCGATTCTACATCAAATCCAAAATACAATCACTGGTTTATTCTATTTTTAGGTCACTTTATGCCATCAAAGAGGATTACATATTTTTTACTGCTTTTGATTTTCTGTATGAATCTTATTTCATGGAATGAAAAATCAGGTATGCCCAATAAGATTAGATGGTTGGTACTAAACGGCGGTACACTGCGGGTAAATGGCAGTACAAACATCAATACATTCAGTTGCATTGTGGCAAATAAAATAGCATCCGATACAATTACTTTTATATTGAATAAGGATGGTTCAGCAATAATGGCAGGAAATATCAGCCTTGATATCTTTGGTTTCGATTGCCACAATCCAATGATGACACTTGATTTACGAAAGACCTTGAAAGCAAAGGATTATCCAGTAATGAAAATAGATTTTATATCGCTAGATAAAATTCCAGCCTTAAAACCAACGCAAGAACAAATAAAAGGTTGGGTGAACATTGAATTGGCTGGGGTTACTAAAAAGTACGAAGTGAGTTATAAGGTTTCGATGGACAATAACAAAGTGATTCATTTAATTGGCGACAGGAGTGTAAACTTCTCCGATTTCAACATTAACCCTCCCAAAAAACTGGGTGGCATTATTAGGGCAAATGATAATCTGGATGTAGAATTTGGCTTGAACTTAAAAGAAATAAAATAAGCAGCAATGATCCCTCTAACGTAAAACGTACAACTCATTACTTATAACGTATCAAGGATTCATTTTTGAAAAGACTATACCGCAAACAGTAGCTTGAAAGAATCCATACAATAACCAACTAAATACCATCGCCACCGTTACATCCATGGCACTATAGGTAATCCACATGATGGGAAGTAGGGCTATAATGGCATATATAAACCCAAATTCCAATGCCCGTAATAAGAAATGCCCTTTTAATAAACTCTTGAATCTGTCCCAAAACCAGGATAAGGCAAGGCTTAATACAAATGCGTGCAAAAAGAAAAGAATGTCTTTTATTCCATCAGAATTAATGAGCGGATTATTGGCATAAGCATCTATAAATAGTTGTGGCAAGTATCTCACTGCCAAAAACAAACCTCCGTAGCTCACTACAAACAATATTACCCCGGCAACCAACCCCGTTAAAATAACCTTTTTCATCTCTTTTATTTTAATAAAGTAATCCTCAAAGTTAGTTTTAAATAAGTACGTGCGGGGAGAAGATAAAATAGGGTTGCAACAATAGATTTTACTCAATTGTAATTATACTGGATGGCTAATTTTTTTAACTGAACAATGAAAAAGGTATCAATGAAAAAGATTTCTTTATTTTCACGCACCCTAAACATCCTTCTACAAAGGAGAAGTGAAACGGTTGGGGCAAGTCTGTACAATAAATAACACACTGATGAAAGCAATAATACCCGTAGCGGGTGCAGGCACCAAGCTACGTCCCCATACATACACACAGCCAAAAGCACTAATACCAATTGCTGGTAAAACGATACTTAGTTTTATAGTAGATCAGTTGCACGAAGCCGGCATCAATGAGTTTATATTCATTGTGGGCTATATGGGCGAAAAGATAAAAGAATATGTTTTGCAGCATTACCCCGATTTGCAAACCCATTTCGTATTCCAGAATGAAAGACAAGGAACCGGTCATGCCATCGATCTGACAAAAGATATAGTAGGTCATGATGAAGTATTTATCGCTTTGGGAGATACCATCTGCGAGTACGACATTAAGGAAGTGATGGATAGCCCATATTCAATGCTGGGTATCAAGAAAGTGGACGACCCCAGGAATTTTGGCGTAGCCACAATAGATGATGCAGGATTCATTGAACAATTGGTAGAAAAACCAGCCATTCCTAAAAGCAATATGGCGTTGGTAGGTATCTATAAAATAAAGGAAGGAAACATTTTGTACGAGTGTTTACACAGTCTGCTGGAAAGTCATGAAGCAGGCAAAACCGATTATAACCTTACGGATGCCTTGGATTGTATGATAAAAAAAGGCGTTAAGATGATGCCGTTCAAAGTGAAAAACTGGTTTGATTGTGGCAAAAAGGAAACCCTGTTGGAAAGTAGTGCTACCCTGCTTAAAAAATTTGGCGGTAATGTACCAACAGACCATCCTTATAAAGACTGCATCATCATCCCTCCTGTAAGCATTGCCGAAGGTTGCGAAATATCTAACTCCATCATTGGCCCGCACGTGGCAATAGGTGCAAACACCACCATAAAACATTCAATAGTAAGGGACAGCATCATTGGTTCTTATACAACTTTGTTTGAGGTTGTCTTGGATAATTCGCTGATAGGTAGCGATGCCGCCGTAAAAGGTCTTAGCCGTAGCCTAAATATTGGTGATAATACCGAGATAGATTTTGGATAGTTTCAGTGAATAGTAAGCAGTTATCAGTAACTAGAATTCCACTGGTTACTGATAACTGCTCACTGTTTAATTCTTCCTCCACGCCCACTTCCACATTTCTTTCCAGGTAGTTTTCTTTCCATACATCAAAATACCAACCCTATATATTTTAGCACTAACCCAAGTGGTACAGAGAAAACCGCCAATCAGTAAAGCTATACTCAATGCCAGTTGCCAGTAAGGTACTGTGTTTGGAACGCCAAATGGTATGCGCGCCATCATTACTATGGGCGATGTAAGCGGAAACAGACTACCAAATACAGCCAAGCCGCAGGTTGGGTCATTGACGGCTTTTGTCATGATGACTATCCCGAAGATAATTGGCATCGTGATAGGCAATAATAAACTTTGTGCATCTTGCGGATCTTCATTTACGGCACTGCCTACGGCTGCAAACAAAGAGGAATACAATAGATATCCTCCAATAAAGTAAAATATAAAACAACCTACTATCAAAGGGAAGTTTACATCGCTAAGCCCGCCCAAAAAGCTATTCATGGCACCACTATTCTTTACCTCTGCCATGGCATGTGTAGCCGAACTAAGGGCATGGTTGCTTTCTGCCGCACCCGGAAATAATAAAACCAGACCTACCCTAAGCGAAACAGTAAGCGTGATCCAGATAATAAACTGCACCAGCCCCACAGCCCCAATGCCGGTAATTTTCCCCATCATTAGTTGAAAAGGTTTTACGCTACTGATGATTACCTCAGCAATTCGGTTTGTTTTTTCCTCCATCACGCCGCGCATTACCATGGTGCCATAAATAAAGAGAATGATATAAATTAAAAAGCCGGATACATACCCAACCCCATAGCTTATTCCAGCTTTGGCATCGTTTTCTTCCTTGCCTTCCACAGTGGCAAACTTTATTTCATTGCCGTGCTGTAAGCTATCCAGTTCCTTTTTATTTATGTTTAAGGAGGTTAAAAGCTTACGTTCCTGCAAGGCATTGTCTATTCGTTTCTGAATTTCTCCCCTATTCATCAGCCCCACAGTCTTGCCAGAAACAAAAGAAATGGTATCTCCATTTGAAGCGTCAAAGTCTTTGGGCACATACACATAGCCATCCAATTCCTTGTTGGCAATCTTATCTTTCAAGGAAATAATGGTCTCGTTTTTTACAAACTCAAACTTTATGTCGTCCTTGCTTTCTATCTTACCGCCAAACAAATTTGCATTATCGGCAATGGCAACCTTATAGTTATCTGCCGTTTTTACGGCGAAATAAATGATAAGCCCATACAATCCAAAAATGACTACGGGCAATAAGATGGTGGTCAATAAAAATGTCTTTTTCTGCACCCGGCTCAGAAATTCGCGTTGTGCTATTATCCAGATTTTATTCATTACTATTAGTTGTACGTTTTAAGTTGTACGTTATACGTTGTAAGTTTTACGTAAAACTTACAACGTATAACGTACAACCCTATGATTGTTTTTCAAAAGCCCTCGTTACAGATTTTGTCCCTTCTACCAGATGAATAAAAATATCATTCAGAGTAGGCAATATCTCATTAAAGGATTCTATGGTGATGTCCTGACCAATAAAATGTTGCAGCACATCGTTGCTTTTATAGCCCTCATTTATTTTCATGATAAACTCATTGGCTCGCTGATCTATTATTTCGTAAGCCTTGTCCTCCACACTTGCCGGAATGCCAGCTAGTTTTATGCTGAATTTATTCTCCTTAAACTGTTGTTTTACGTCGGCAACCGTGCCGTCCAGTATCTTCTTGCCAAGGTTTACCAGAACAATATGGTCGCATATTTCCTCCACCTGTTCCATGCGGTGCGTGCTGAAAATGATGGTGCTGCCACGTTGTGCCAGTCCATAAATCTCATCTTTTATTAGGTTGGCGTTCACGGGGTCTAGTCCGCTGAAAGGTTCATCAAGTATTATCAGTTTGGGTTCGTGCAATACTGTTATCAAAAACTGAAGTTTCTGGCTCATTCCCTTGCTTAGGTCTTCCACTTTTTTGTGCCACCATGTTTCCATTTCCAGTCTTTTAAACCAGAAGCGCACCTTTTCCAACGCCGCCGTTTTGCTTAGTCCTTTTAGTTGAGCCAAGTAAACCGCCTGTTCCCCAATCTTCATCTTCTTGTACAGACCGCGTTCTTCGGGCATGTACCCAATTTTTATGATGTCGTTTTCGGGGTCAAACGCACGGCCATCAAAGGTGATATTGCCATTATCGGGGTAAAAAATACCCGTTATCATACGTAGTAACGTTGTTTTTCCGGCACCATTAGGACCCAATAAACCGAAGATGCTCCCTTGTTCTATATCGAAACTAATATCATCTACCGCCTTTTGCGAAGCGTAGTATTTTTTCAGGTTATGTAATTGTAAGATGGATGCCATAGCTTATTTAAAAATCGAATATAGGAAGGGAATGTTTATTTACCCAAACATAATCTAGTTACAAACAGACGCTATTCTATTCATGGGCTAGTTAGAAGGTTTAAACCCTATCTGCTGGCGTTCATCCCACTTTCTTTGGGCAGCCTTTTCGTCTAGCAGGTTTTCCATGGCATCGTATATTTGGTTTAGTTGGGTATCGTGTTCGCCCATCCGTTCTTTTATTTCCCGCAGTTGTTCGCGTATATCAGTTTGTTGCAGCAACACTTTTCGCACTTCTATAAATGCCCGCATGATGGCAATATTGGTGTTTATTGCCTTATCGCTGTTTAGTATTCCACTAAGCATAGCCACACCCTGCTAGGTAAAAGCGTAGGGTAGATACTTGCCTGTACGATTTTTGGGTAATGTCAACACTGCGGATTGTGATGTTGGATAGTTGTTATTTTCCATCATCACAATTTGTGATGATTGGTTTTGCCATTCTAAAGAAGTAAGCTGAAACATGAAATCTTCGGGAAATCTTTTCAAGTTTCGCTTCACTGATTGGTTCAATACCCTTGTTTCTACTTCGTAGAGGGCTGCCAAATCAAAATCCAGCATTACCCGCTCGCCACGTATGGTGTATATTCTGTTTTGTATGGATTGTATTATTTGCATTTGAAGTATTTATACAAATATACCTGTTGCAAAGCGGGGTGGTTTGTTTTATATTTCACTTATTGCAAACCAAGTAACCAATCAGTCCATCACGGGAGTCATAAACTAGCACTCCTATTTTCAAGCAGTACTGCACTGTTGGGGCATTTATGGGCTAGAAGGGGAATTATTTTTTGATGCTAGAGCTATCTATTTTCATAGTAGTATCACGTATAGTTATAGTTTCAAATTGAAAAATATAAACAGGCTCATTACTTATTACAAATCCATTGCTTTTTAATTGTTCAAGTTGTTTTGCAACTTCTTGCTTATCTTTCTCAGATACTAAATAAATATCACTATATGAATAATAGATTGGAACTATTAGCTTAAATGGAGCTTTTATTTTCGAACGCAAATCCAAATATTTATTAAGGAAGGATAGGTAAATTACGTTACTAATATTGATTCTTTTATCTGATAAAAAAAGGGGGGTAATATTTATTATACTATCTTCTTTTGAAATTTTAAGTATTATTGAGCCGCTTGTATCCATTAAAGTAGTAGGGTCAATACTTCTCTCCAATGCTTTCTTTATTATTTTATCGTATTGATGCTTGTCTGATTGGCAAAATGAATAATTTTTTATCAACATTAAAACTAAAAAACAAGCTAGGAATTTTGATATGTTAGTCATAAGACAAATATATGATTAAGGCTAACAAATAATATCCGATTTTTCTCCCTTTTACGGTGTTATCAAAATGACAAAAAAAACAATTTTACCCCTCCATACAACTAATGCTTGTGTTTAAGTGCCTTGCTGATTATAAACAATTACAATGTACGCTAGCCCATTTCTATATACAATCCCTTTTATTTCCACCGCCACCAACCATAGTGGCAATTAATCAAATTTCTGTAGCAGTCTTCCCCAAAAAGATTATACGAATTTAAGTTATATAGTCATCGTTGGTATAAAGATGCCATCCTAACAAGTTATATAGTCTCCGTTGGTATAAAGATGCCATCCTAACAAGTTATATAGTCTCCGTTGGTAAAAAGATGACGTCCTAACGAGTTATATAGTCTCCGTTGGTAGAAAGATGCATAAAAAATGCTTAAACGCAGCTTCTTTTTGCCCATTCAATTTTTCAATCACATTTACTAAATTAAATTTATGCAGGTTACACATTTTGAAGCTTTTTACACAGACCTATTCGATAGGGAGAATATTATTGACAGTAGGTTTCAAGTGTTTTTACGAAACCTAATTGCATCGCTCATTGCCAATAATCCTGCAGGCGTTTTACGCCGCAGATAACCGCCCTTACCACTGCCTACAACACCTATTTTGGAAATTTTGAAACGA
>JANYEU010000373.1 GCA_025362915.1 Chitinophagaceae bacterium
GTCAACTATTTCATGATTTTTTAAGCTATAAAAAGGTATTCACGTCTATTCTCTCAAATTTTACTCATTGATAAACAAATAATTTACCAGCTACATGCAACTGGATTTAACCATTCGCAGCTAATGTATATTATTCTAAAATTTAATTATGAAAAAATTACTTGCCGTTTCTCTTTTATTTGGTTGCTTGTCTTACGGAACTACATCTCTTGCTCAAGAAAAAGAGTTGTATTCTTACGACAAAACAATCGATTTGCCTGGTGCAGGCTCCTATGACTATCTGTATATTGACCAAGAAAACAAAAAATTGTACGTATCTCACGGAAGTGCTGTTAATGTTATTGACTTGATCAATGAAAAGCTGGTTGCCACTATTGGTGATATGAAAAAAGTACATGGTATTGCCATTGCGAACAAGGAAGGCAAAGGATTCATCAGCGATGGTGGGGCAAATGCCGTAGTTGTGTTTGATATAAAGACCTACGACAAGATTGCCACTGTGCCTGTAAGCGGCAAAAAGCCAGATGCTGTTATATATGATGCTTATTCCAATAGAATATTTGCCTTTAATGGCGGTAGCGACAATGCCTCTGTTATAGATGCTGCCACACTAAAAGAAGTGGGTACAGTAGAGCTTGGTGGTGGACCAGAGTTTGCTGTTTCCGATGGAAAAGGTAAGATTTACAATAATCTTGAAGATAAAAGCAGTCTAAATGTTATAGACAGTAAGGCAATGAAGGTTATAAACACTTATCCATTATCGCCGTGTGGAGGGCCCACGGGCATTGCTTTTGATGCAGCAAGCAAAAGAACGTTTTCTGTTTGTAGAGAAAACAAGGGAATGACCGTTACTGACGTTACTACTGGTAAGGTTGTGGCTACTATTCCTATTGGTGGTGGAGTTGATGCAGTTGCTTATGATGCAGCCACCAATTTGATATTTTGTTCTAATGGGGATGCAACCACAACCATCATCAAGCAGGAATCTGCTGATAAGTATTCAGTAGTTCAAATCCTTAAAACGCAAACCAAAGCAAAAACTTTGGCATTGGATAAGGTAACACACAAAATTTATTTAAGTTATAATGATGGGGCAAATTTTAAAGTACTTGTTTATAAGATGAACTAGTAAATCATCATTACTTTTAGAAGCCCTTGCATATTGATGTAGGGGCTTTTTTAATTTAGTACAATTAGCTCAACCAGATTTTATGAAAATACCTTAACAAATTGCGTATAACTGAAAATACTTCAGTTTATTCCAAGATAAATTGCAAATAAATAAGCTATATTCAATAATATCTAATAAAACTGCTTACTTTCGAACGATTATTCATTTCTTTTAATTTTACTATGTTTCGTAAGTATTGTATCTTTTCAATATTAATTTGCTTTTGTCCTACTGCTTTTGTATTTGCCTGGAGTTCTACAGGGCATGGAATTGTTGGAGACATTGCCTATAGATATCTTTCGCCTCTTGCCAAATCGCGGGTTAATTATTACATACAGGGTCGTTCAGTACACCAAGCCTGTACATGGATGGACAGCGTTAAAAGTATACGGGCATACAAATATTTAACGCCCCGTCACTATGTAGATATCGACAAAGGGGCAACTTATGATACAACCAGTACCAGCGATGTAGTGTATGAATTGAACAGGATATTGGGTGAATTGTCGCACATGAACAACCTTAACGACAGTATGATAACCCAATATACATTGGAACTCTTTCATTTGGTGGGAGATATTCACCAGCCGCTACACTGTGGTTATGGAACAGACGGTGGTGGCAATGGTACACAAGTTACTTTTTTGGGTCAACCTACCAATCTTCATTCCGCTTGGGATTACTCCTTGATAAGCTTTGGAAATGTGAACCTTTTCTCGTGTCTGGCCGCTAATCATTTTACTCAATCAGAAATACAGACCATACAACAAATAAACGTATTTGGATGGATGAATGAATCCATGCAATTGGTAGATACCTGTTATTATCCTGAAAATAGCAACAATTTGGATTCTAATTACATGACCACCCGTTTGCCAATTGTTCAGCAACAGCTTCTTAAAGCAGGGATACGTTTGGCCTATGTATTAGAAACATTGTTTGGTGCAAACTCGCCTTTGCCAGTAAACTTGTTGTCGTTTGATATTCAATCGTCCAATGGAGCAAACACATTGTTTTGGGAAACTGGTATCAGCAAAAATATCTCTCGTTTTTTAATTGAAAGAAGTAATGATGGGATAAACTTTAAAACAGTTGGTAGGGTAGAAAGTAGTTTTGCGAATAGGGTTAGCGCTTATCATTTTGAGGATGTACAGACACAAAGCCAAGTGTACTACCGATTGAAAATGGTGTTTAAAGATGGTTCTAACCAATATAGCGCGATACTTAAAGCAGATTGGGGTAATGTAGAAAAACAACCAATCAATATTTCTCCAAACCCTGCCAAATCTTTTTTGAATGTTCGATTTACAGAATCTAATAGCAAAGCAGTAACCTTACAACTGCTTGGTATTGATGGAAAGGTTTATAAAACAAAACAATATCAATTGAATCCTGGTAAAGTATCTGTCAATTTTGACCTGAATGGATTGGTTAAGGGGACATACATATTAAGTGTTGAAGGTTTGGGAACGCAGAAAGTATTGGTGGAATAATTTTTAAAATCATGAACTGAAGGTTAGTGCAATCCCTTCTTCAAAACTGATGGGTTTGTAACCTAATATTTCCCTTGCCTTGTCTATTTTTAGTCCAGAGTTTTTTGCCCGTATAACTGGTTCTGGGAATGTTTCGGAAGTTACAGGTTCTATCAGATTGGCATTCAGGTTTAATGTTTCAGCAACAGCAAGAGCCATCTGATAAGGGGACAGGATGTCTTTCCCTGCCAAATGAAAATCGCCAATCACATTCTTTTGTATCATTGCCAATACGCCTTTGCAGATGTCGTAAACATAGGTAGGAGTCCGACGTTGGTCGTTCACCACCTTGATTTTTTTATTATGAAGCAAGGAGTTTCTCACCCAATGCAAAAAGGTAGGGCGCATGTTTTCGTATGCAGGCCCGTAAATAAATACGGGACGCATAATGCTGTGTGGCAAACCACTCTGCCGCACCAGTTGCTCGGCCATCAGTTTTGTCTGTCCGTAATAATTCAGTGGGGCAGGGGTTTCAGTTTCAGGATGTGGGCCATTTTCCCCAAAAATAAAATCTGTTGAAACATATAAAAAATATGGATTGAAGGGTGCGGCGGCCTTGAGCAGATAACTGGTTGCCTCTACATTTTGCAGATGACATTCATCCTGGTTGTCATGACAAACATCGGGTTTGCTCATCGCTGCATTATGGATGATTACATTTGGTTTCAACTCTTTTATCACAGCATTTATTGCTGCGGCATTGGTAAGGTCTATACTTTTATATTTCAATTGTTTTGTTATCCTGTTTTGGTTTTCTCCACGGCTTAAAGCAATAACCTCGCATCCTTGTTTTGACAGGAAATCGGTAAGATGTTGCCCCAGAAAACCGTTGCTGCCAGTAATTATTATCCTCATTTTAGTTAAAATATTTTATTGGTTAAAATAAAAGAAAACGTTGTCGTAATGCTTACCCATATTGACTTTTGTGTATTTGCTACACAACGGTTGTACCGTTAAATAAACATGTTATTGAAATATTATCTTATAATTCATATATTGTTACTTTGTTTCAAATGCCTACATTTGGGACTTCGTTAAATTGACAACTGTTCTACAATAATACACTTAAATCATAATGGATAAAAAAAAAGTTACTAAAATTGGGGTACTGACTTCGGGTGGTGACTCACCCGGCATGAATGCAGCCATAAGGGCAGTGGTGAGAACGGGGAATTATTATGGGATGTCTGTTTTTGGTATCATGAGGGGATACTCTGGTATGGTGGAAGATGATATAATGCACATGACAAATAGGAGTGTGGCAAACATTATACAAAGAGGGGGGACAATACTTAAAACTGCACGTTGCAAAGAGTTTTATGAACCGGAAGGAAGAGAAAAGGCATACCACAACTTACTAAAGCATGGTATTGATGGTTTGGTAATTATTGGTGGTGATGGTAGCTTCAAGGGGGCGCAGAAGTTCAGTTCAGAATATGATATTCCATGTATTGGATTGCCTGGCACCATTGATAAGGACATTGCGGGTAGTGATGTAACCATTGGTTTTGATACGGCAGTAAACACTGCGGTGGAAGCAATTGATAAGATTAGGGATACAATGGATGCGCATGACCGTTTGTTTTTGGTGGAAGTGATGGGGCGTGATGCGGGCTATATCGCACTCCATAGTGGTATTGCCACAGGTGCTGAAAACATCCTGATACCTGAAACGGAGACTGATATTGAGGCATTGATAGAATCTTTGAATGAAAAGGAAAAGAGGAAAAAGCTGGTAAACTTGGTGGTGGTTGCAGAAGGCGATAAATTTGGTGGCGCAGAAGAGATTGCCAAGATAATAAAACAACGCATTCCTACTGCTGATACCCGCGTTTGTATTTTAGGACACATACAAAGGGGCGGCTCGCCTTCTTGCAGTGACAGATTGATAGCCAGCCACATGGGCTATTACGCAGTAGAAAGCCTGATGGTAGGAAGGCATAATGTGATGGTAGGCGTAATAAACAATAAGATTCACTATACCCCATTGAATAAGGCTGTAAAAGAAAAGCAAAGGATAGGGCAGGAGTGGATGAAGATAGTAAAGATATTAGCCAGCTAATTAGCATTAGTTGGCTTTTTCATTTGACAAATTAACGATTAAACTACAAAAAATTATTATGGCTAAAAGTGTTTCAGTACCAGTAGTAAAAGAAACAATTCCACCGAGTGTGGCGATGCAACGAACTAAGATAGTTGCTACCGTAGGACCAGCTTGCGATTCGTATGATCAATTACTTGCCTTGGTTAATGCAGGGGTAAATGTTTTCAGGTTGAATTTCTCTCATGGGTCACATGAGGACAAGGCGCAGATTATCAGTCACATCCGTGCCATCAATGCGGCAGAGGGGCATAACATTTCCATTTTGGGAGATTTGCAAGGTCCTAAACTTCGCGTTGGTGAGATAGAAAATAATGCATTGCTCCTAAAAGCTGGCGATATACTCACCTTTACCAATGAAAAATGTGTGGGTACCATGGAAAAGATTTATGTGTCTTATCCAAACCTTGCAGGCGATGTGCGCGTAGGGAACATCATCATGATTGATGATGGCAAGATTGAAGTAAAGGTTATTAACATAACGAAAGATAATGATGTAAAGGTAGAAGTAACCTTGGGCGGTATCCTATCTTCCAAGAAAGGACTAAACCTTCCTGATACGAAGATTTCTTTACCGGCATTAACGGAGAAAGATCTTGTTGACCTTGAATTTATCATTGAACAAAAGTGCGATTGGGTGGCGCTTAGTTTCGTACGTAGTGTTAAGGATATTGTTATACTCAGGAGCAAACTTGACGAAAAGAAAAGTAAGACAAAGATTATTGCCAAGATAGAAAAACCGGAAGCATTGGTTAATATCCGCGATATCATTATAGAAAGTGATGCGATAATGGTTGCCCGTGGAGACTTGGGTGTTGAATTACCTGTAGAAAAAATTCCTTTGATACAGCGTGAGTTGATACGAAAATGTATTCACCGTGCAAAACCTGTTATTGTGGCGACGCAGATGATGGAGAGCATGATAGACAGGGTAAAACCTAACCGAAGTGAAATAACCGATGTGGCAAATGCGGTATTGGAAGGTGCGGATGCAGTGATGCTTAGTGGTGAAACTGCTGCCGGCCAGCACCCTGCATTGGTTGTTCAAACAATGCGTAAGATAATTGGTGAGGTAGAACAAAAGGAATACCGTTACAATCGTGAGGATGATTTGAAACCTCAACAGCATTCTCCTTCTTTCTTAAGTGATGCAATTTGTTACAATGCCTGTAAACTGGCTGCGGATATAAATGCCAAAGGCTTGATAGGTATGACGCAGAGTGGTAAAACAGCCTTTATACTTAGCAGTTATAGACCAGCTTCTCCTTTATTTGTATTTACCAAAGAAAAAACTTTAGTAAATCAATTGAGTTTGAGTTGGGGGGTCCGTGCCTTTTATTACGACCAAGAAACTTCTTTGGATAGTATGATAGACGACCAGATTACAATCTTAAAGGAGCAAGGATTGGTAAAAGCTGGCGATGTAGTGGTTAACACAGGTAGTACGCCAGTTCATTTACATTTGCCTACAAATATCATCAAGCTTACTAAAATTGAATAAGCTTTTTTAAAAGTCCAAATATTTAGGGTAATTATTAAAAGGTCAGAGGGAAACGATTGCAAAATCAATATCCTTTGACCTTTTTTATCCTCACCATTATTCTATGCTAATAATTTTAATGGTGTTCTTATTTTGAATCTTTCACATTGTAAGGATATTACTACTTGTAGTGTCATTTTTTAAACTTTCTTTGCAACGATATTTATAACAATCTGTTATTTAAAATATTCTAAAATTGATTGTTTGCTTGGTCTAGTAATAACTGTTGCATGAAATATAAAAGGGACTTTATTAAAATGAAAACTGTATTGACATTATTTGCGTTATTGTCAATTACGGGTTGTAATACGTTTCCACTCCATACAGATGTATTTTCAAAAGATACTGCGAATGCTGTTGTTAATAATTCAAAAACAAGTTCAGAAGTACACGAAGCCGAGTCCAATCAACCCGTTATAAATGTAGAACCTACCTTGGTAAGACCACAAATTTTCTTGATGATGCGTGATCAAGCAGAAGATTCAAAAGAGGCACACGAAAAACAGAAGGTTATTTACAATAATTTAGACTATATACTAAAAAAGAATAATTTGCAGCCAGTGGGGTCTCCTGTTGCTTGGCATACCAATAGTCCTAATCTGTTTGTTGTTGAAGCAGGTATACCTTTGACTAAAAAGCTTCATAATCCTGAAGTTGGCACTTACTACAAGGAAACAAAAAGGTGTAAGGCCGTTGTTGCCCATTTTTTTGGCAAGCGTTCCTTGTTACCTAGAGCTTACGATTCATTGAATGTATGGTTGAAAGAGAATCATCAGACTGCAATAGGCACACCTTGGGAGGTGTATGTTTCTGATCCAAGAATTGTAAAAGACCATGACTTTTTGCAGACAGATATTTATACCCAAGCAAAATAATATAGCACATTCATAAAAAGATTTGGTACAAATAAAATTCAACTGCATATTTGCACTACAATGAAACAAATTTCTCAAAATATCAATTGGTGGTGGCATACAAACCTTGTTCGGGGCTTGTAGTGGCATTGCCAATACATTTTCATATAATTGAAGAGCCTCGACAGATTGTCGGGGCTTTTTTGTTATGGTGAAAGAAACGAGAGGAACAAATTGCAGGTTACCAGTTACTGGTTACAAGTACTGGAAACCTGCAACGGGTAACTGGTAACTTGTAACATAAAATAGATACATGAAACAGATTGAAATAACAACGACCATCAAAAAAATGCTTGCTGATGTGTATACGCCAGTGGGCATTTATCTGCGTGTGAGGGATAGGTTTAGGGATACCATCCTGTTGGAAAGTACGGATAATCATGTGGCAGAGAATAGCTATAGTTTTATTGGCATCAATGCCATTGCGGGTATTGAAATTACGAATACGGGTAGTATTGAATACAAACTTCCGGGCGAACAACCAGAGCGTGTGCCTATAACAAATACAAAGGCGGTACCAGACGAAGTATGGAAGTTTATGCAGCATTTTAGCATTGTAAATGCAACTAGTACCGGGAATAGTATGGAAGATGCTGCGGCCAAGTTTGCCCAAGGACTTTATGGTTATACCACTTATGATGCCGTTCAATTCTTTGATTCTGTTACACTCACGACTCACGATTCACCACTTCCGGCTATTCCGTTGATGCGCTACAGGTTGTATCAATACGTAATTGCCATCAATCATTTTAAGGATGAATTATACCTATGCGAGAATAAAATGGCTGGCATTGAAAGTGAGGTAGGGGTCGTGGAAAGTTTGATAAGAAGCAAGGATGTACCCGTTTATCCTTTTGGAGTAAAGGGGGGTGAAACATCCAATATTACCAATGAGGCATACATAGAAATGGTGAAGAAGGGGATACAGAGTTGCTTTAGGGGCGATGTGTTTCAGATAGTATTGAGCCGTAGGTTTCAACAAAGCTTTACGGGTGATGAACTGAATGTGTATCGTGCATTGCGGAACATTAATCCATCACCTTACCTTTTCTTTTTTGATTATGGCGATTATAAACTGATGGGTTCTTCGCCAGAGAGTCAGTTAATTATTAAGAATGGAACAGCGGTAGTACATCCAATTGCTGGTACTTTTAAAAGAACTGGTAATGATACACTGGATGCGGAGGCAGCAGAGAAACTCTTATTAGATCCAAAAGAAAACGCTGAACATGTGATGTTGGTGGATTTAGCCCGCAATGATTTGAGTAGGGTTTGTGATGATGTACGGGTGAAAAGCTATCGTCAGGTGCAATATTATAGTCATGTAATACACTTGGTGAGTGAGGTAAATGGTACTGTTCGCCCCAATGTAAATCCTTTTGAATTATTGGCAAAAACTTTCCCGGCTGGTACATTGAGCGGAGCGCCAAAAATAAAAGCAATGCAATTGATAGACAGTTACGAGACCACCAGCCGCAGTTATTACGGTGGTGGCATCGGGTTTATGGGCTTTGATGGTAGTTGCAATCATGCCATTATGATTCGTACTTTCCTTAGTAAAAACAATACGTTATACTATCAGGCTGGTGCAGGAGTGGTGGCGGCAAGTAACCCAGAAAGTGAATTGCAGGAAGTGAATAATAAACTAAATGCACTGAAGAAAGCGATAGAAGCGGCAAAAGAGATATGAGTTATGAAATATGAATTATGAGTGGATAAGAATCATTCTTTTCATTCTAATCATTTAATCAAAATTAAATAATGGAAAATATAAACGCATCGGTACAGGGAGGATTTGATGGATTGAAGATCTTGGTTTTTGATAACTACGATTCATTTACCTACAATCTGGTTCATTTGGTTGAGAAGATTACACATCAAAAGGTGGATGTTTATCGTAATGATGAAATCCCATTGGAAGATGTAAACAGATATAACAAGATTATTTTGTCGCCAGGACCAGGTATTCCAGAAGAGGCTGGCTTGTTGTTGCCATTGATAAAACAATATGCTCCCACAAAATCTATTTTGGGTGTTTGCTTGGGGCATCAGGCAATTGGTCAGGCATTTGGTGGCAAGCTTACCAACCTTACTTCGGTTTATCATGGGATAGCGACACCGATAAAGGTGAGTGGTGAATCGTTAGTTGTGAATAGTGAATCACTTGGTGTTCACAACTCACAATTCACAACTCACAACTCACTCTTTGCTGGTCTCGGCAATGAATTCATTGTAGGGCGTTACCATAGTTGGGTGGTTAGTGAGGAGGGGTTTCCTGAAGAACTGGAAGTTACTGCCCGCGATGAAAATAACTTTATCATGGCATTGCAGCATAAAACGTATGATGTGCAAGGTGTACAGTTTCACCCGGAGAGTGTGTTGACACCATGTGGTGAGGTGATTATGAGGAACTGGCTGTCTCAGAGTTATGAATTATAAGTGATGAGTTATGAGTCTTTTTAATACTTATTTCTTCTTTGTGTCCCTTTGAGTCTTTCCGCCTTTGTGGCAAAAAATATTATCAATGAAAAAGATATTACAATATTTATTCGAGCATAAAACCCTCTCTTACCAGCAGGCAAAGGATACGCTTGTGGGCATCGGAAGCGGTGCATTTAACGAACATGAGATAACCGCTTTTATGACGGTTTACCTCATGCGCAGCATTACCATAGAAGAATTGCAGGGCTTTAGGGACGCACTTTTACAACTTTGTGTGCAAGTTGATTTGGGCAACCATCAGCTTTTGGACATCGTAGGAACGGGTGGCGATGGCAAAAATTCCTTCAATATATCTACCCTTAGTTGTTTTATTGTGGCTGGTGCGGGGCAAAAAGTGGCTAAGCATGGCAATTATGGCGCATCTAGCATTAGTGGGGCCAGTAATGTGATGGAGCAGTTGGGGTATAAATTCAAGAACGATACTGCCAAACTAAAACAAGAAGT
>JANYEU010000445.1 GCA_025362915.1 Chitinophagaceae bacterium
GAACCAGCGACCTCACGCCCCCCAGACGTGTACGCTAACCGGACTGCGCTACGTCCCGAGCTACAAATGCAAAGCAAATATAAGCGGCAATCAGCTTTTACATTTATCTTGCACTAAATTTTGGATATATACATGAAGCTTCTTATTAAAAAAGCATTGATTGCCGATAGAAATTCCACCTTATTTGAGCAGACTAAAGACATCCTAGTAATAGACGGAATAATCACCGAGATAGCAGATGAGATAGTAGAAAATGCCGATGAAACAGTAGTAATGGAAGGATTGGCTGTTTCGCAAGGATGGGTGGATATATTCTCTGATTTTGCCGACCCAGGTTATGAATATAGAGAAAGTATAGAGTCTGGAGCTGCTGCGGCATTGGCAGGTGGATTTTCGCATGTATTTGTGGTGCCAAATACAAAACCAAGCATACAAAACAAGCCACAGGTAAGTTATATAATAGAAAAAGCAAGGCAACTACCTATAAATGTTTATCCAATTGGAGCAGTATCGAAAAATATAGAAGGGAAAGACCTTGCAGAAATGTATGAAATGCAAAAAGCTGGTGCGGTTGCTTTCTCAGATGGTTTGCATCCAGTGCAATCCTCTGGATTGCTATTGAAAGCCCTACAATACATCAATGCCTTTAATGGAACAATCATTCAATTGCCGGTAGATAAAAGCATCGGTTCTTTTGGGTTGATGACAGAAGGAATTGTTTCTACACAACTAGGATTGCCCGGAAGCCCAGCCTTATCAGAAATACTGATTATTAAAAGAGATCTTGACTTGTTGAGATATACCAATAGCAAACTACACATTACTGGCGTTTCTACAGCTGAAAGTATTGCCCTGATAGCTGCCGCAAAAGCAGAGGGGCTGCCTGTTTCGTGTAGTATTACCCCTTATCATCTATTCTATTGTGATGAAGACATGGTGAACTACGATACCAACCTAAAAGTAACGCCACCATTGAGAAACAGGTCAGATATGATGGCATTGAGGAAGGCTGTTGAAGATGGTGTGGTTGACTGCATTACAAGCCATCATTTACCGCAGAATTGGGACAATAAAACCTGCGAATTTGAATATGCTGCTAACGGGATGATTGGATTGCAAACAAGCTTTAATGTGGTGAACCATTTACTCAATAATCTATCACCGAGCAAACTTGCAGACTTGATGGGAAACAATGCACGGAAGCTTTTTAATCTTTCCAATTATAGTATAGAAATTAATGGGATCGCTGACTTCACTTTGTTTACAAAAGCGGGGACTGCCACTTTCACCAAAGAAATTAACAAAAGTAAATCTGCCAATAGTGCCTTCTTTGATGTTCCTTTGGCGGGCAAGGTAGTGGGGGTTTATACCAAAGGAAAGTGGAATAAGAATTAAACAATGATTGAACAACAGAAGACACATATACGGAAAGGGCTGGTTATTGCATTGACATTGATAGCACTGGACATTATTCTACAGCTAACGCATCAGAAACTACAACCTTGGGTACTATATGTAAACAGCGGAATATTATTGGTAGGAGTAGTGATTGCATTGCAGTTAAAGACTAGCGAACCTGAGGAAAAGGTACAGTTCAGTAACCTTTTCGGCTATGGGTTTAAGGTATCTGTTGTTACTGTATGTATTTTATTTCTGTACACTATCTTGTCTATTTATCTTCTCTTTCCAGAAACGATAACCGAATTTTACAATCAAAGTGTTGCGCAAGCAAAGAAAATGGAAGGATATGATGCTGCAAAAATTACTGAGAACAAGGATATGGCAATGAAAGTAATAAGGATAAGTACACTTTCGGGGGTAGTAATGTTTAACCTTGCAGTAGGTGTGGCGGGTGCATTAATAGGATCAATTATTAAGTTGGTTACTGATTCGGCAGTAATAAATAAGAAATAGTATATTAAAATAAAAGAAATCTTTCATGGATTTATCAATTATAATCCCTTTGTTGAACGAAGAAGAATCTTTGCCAGAATTGTGTGCCTGGATAGAAAAGGTGGCTGCTACAAACAGGTATTCTTATGAAGTTATATTGGTGGATGATGGGAGTACTGACGATAGTTGGGAGGTGATAAAGCAACTATCAGAAAAGAATACTAATCTGAAAGGAATACGATTTCAACGTAATTACGGCAAGAGTGCTGCCTTGAATGAGGGCTTTAAAGCAGCATTGGGCGATGTAATCATTACCATGGATGCGGATATGCAGGATAGTCCAGATGAAATACCTGAACTAAGAAGAATGATTTTGGAAGACGGGTATGACTTGGTAAGCGGTTGGAAACAAAAACGTTTTGATAATGCATTAACCAAAAACCTTCCTTCTAAATTGTTCAATGCGGCCGCAAGGGCTAGTTCTGGCATTAAACTAAACGACTTTAACTGCGGACTGAAAGCCTATAAAAGAAAGGTGGTAAAAAGCATAGAAGTTTTTGGAGAGATGCACCGCTATATTCCAGTGCTGGCTAAATGGGCTGGCTTTAGAAAGATTGGCGAGAAGGTGGTAGAACACCGTGCAAGAAAGTATGGAGTAACTAAGTTTGGCTGGGAAAGGTTTATCAATGGATTTCTAGACCTTACCACAATCACTTTTCTTAATAAGTTTGGCAAACGCCCGATGCACTTCTTTGGATTGTATGGCACACTGTGTTTTATGATTGGTTTCGTAGCAAGCATTTATCTAAGTGTACATAAAATTATAGACACTTCTTTTTCTCTTACCAACAGGCCAGCATTCTATATTGGTCTTACAGCAATGGTAATTGGTATCCAGTTGTTCCTTACTGGTTTTATAGCAGAGCTGGTATCTAGAAATAGCAGCGAGCGGAATAATTATTTGATAGAAGATAGGCTGGGGATAGAATAATAATAATTCAAATAAAAGGATTAGTTCGTTTCTTTGTAATAGTTGTTAATTGCAAAAGATTAAGGACTCATAATTATGGGAGCAACAGTAACAATATTTAAACCCTCTGGTATTAAGAGAAAATTGACGAAAAAGCAGAAAGCATTTCGGGAACTTGTGCTCAATGGCCCAGTAATGACGGCAAATGAAGTTAAACTATACGAAAAAAGATTTCCGTGGATAAAGAAGATAACCGACTAGTTTACTTAGATTCATCAGTGCTAATAGATTTTTATAGAAAAGTAAATAAAGAAAAGTCTTTTTTCAGTTTCTTGTTAAAAGACTACGACCTATTTTCGGTATCCGTTGTCACACAATATGAAGTTTATACAGGTGCAGATACTTTAAGAAAAGCATTTCGGGATAATTTCTTTATTAATATTGTCATTGTTCCTTTTACCTCTCCACTAATATTTACCTCAATTCTTATTGAACGTGCATTAAAGCTGAAACGAAAATCTATAGACTTTAGGGATTTAGCCATTGCTGCAACCGCATTACATAATAGAGAACCTTTTGCTACAATGAATGCCAAGCATTTTATAAATATAGATGGCTTAGAATTAATTATCCCATCGAGCTATTAACAAATGAAACAAAAAGTTATAATAATAGGTCCTGCACATCCTTTGCGTGGGGGTTTGGCATCGTTTGATGAGCGTTTGGCTCGTCAGTTCCAGCAGCAGGGCTTTGATACTACCATCTATACCTTCTCTTTGCAATACCCAGGCTTTTTATTTCCAGGCACCACACAGTATTCTTCTGAGCCTAAGCCTACCGATATTAATATAAAGGTGTGCATCAATTCCGTAAATCCTTTCAACTGGTTATTGGTTGGCAATGAATTGCGCAAGCTTAAGCCAGCTATCATCGTTATCCGTTATTGGCTTCCTTTTATGGGGCCTTGTTTGGGTACCATCCTTCGCTGCGCTAAGACTAATGGCATTACCAAACTTGTTTGCATTGCCGATAATGTTATCCCGCACGAGAAAAGACCGGGCGACAAGCAGTTTACCCAATACTGTTTTAAACCAATGGATGCCTTTGTTACCATGAGCGAAAAGGTATTGGCTGATTTAAAAACATTTACCCAAAAGTCTTCCCAACAAATTATCCATCCATTGTATGACAATTTCGGGGAAGCCATTCCAAGTAGCGAAGCAAGAAAGCATTTGGGGATTGCTGAAAAAGAAAACATCATTCTCTTCTTTGGCTTTATACGTAAATATAAAGGGCTGGATCTGTTGTTGCAAGCCATGAAACTATTGAAGGAGCAACAGCAAAAAGGATTGTTTGTAGGTTGCAAACTGTTGATAGCTGGCGAATATTATGAAGACAGGCAACAATATAACGACCTTATAAAAGAACTAGACATTGCCGACCAGTTGATCTTGCGTACCGATTTCATTTCAGATAGTGAGGTTAGGTATTACCTCAGTGCTGCCGACTTTGTTATTCAGCCTTACAGAAATGCAACACAAAGTGGCGTTACCCCGTTGGCTTATCATTTTGAGAAACCAATGTTGGTAACCAATGTTGGCGGGTTGCCATCTTTAGTACCCGATGGGAAAGTAGGCTTGGTGGCAGAACCAAATCCTGCATCTATTGCTGCCAAAATACAAGAACTATATGCCATTGGTCAAGAACACTTTCTGCCGCACCTACATACCGAAAAACAAAAGTATAGCTGGAAGGTATTGGCAGATACAATTATTAGATTGGTAGGGTGAGTTGTACGTTATAAGTATTACGTTTTACGTTGTAAGTATTACGTTCGTTTCAATACGTAAAACTTACAACGTAAAACGTAATACTCTTCTTCTACTTCACCCCATTCAAATGTATTATGTAGTAAGTTATTATTACTAGCACAAGTATAATACCCACTGCAATTATCGCCCATTGGTTGGATGGCAGCTTGCGTTTACGCTTCTTATCTATCCTTGTTTGTACTATCTTATTCAGTTTTCTATTTAAGTTTTCTACCGAAGCCCCAATGGCTTCCTTGTTTTTGATGGACGACAATCCCTCTATGGCATCATTTACAAACCCATCTTCCATCATTTCCTTTTCTATATGGTATGCTTCCTCCGGCGATAAATCTTCCTTTATATAATGCAGATAATCATCGTCAGAAAATCCGTCTTCTCCGTCAGATAATATATTATTAATGTTACTCATGATTGTTGCTTTAATTGTTTCTCCACCAAAATCCGCAGGTTGCGCTTGCCATTCTGTATGTAGCTCTTCACCTGCAAATTACTATATCCTGTAGTGCTGCAAATCGTTTGATAACTTTTCTTTTCCAGATAAAATAGCGTAATGCAAACTCTATGCTCGGCACTTAGTTGCGGCAAACATTCTTCTATTGCCGTCAGCGTTTTCTCGTTGTGCTGCATGGCAAAATAGTCCGTCTCCTCATTTTCCATCACAAAGTTATCCTCTATCTGTATAGTTCGGTTATTATTGCGCAGCAATACCAAACAATGGTTTTTAGCCACCATATACAAACAGCTTTTAAAATAAGTAACCTTATACTTTTTCAGTTCGGTAATTGTTTTCAGAAATATCTGTTGCACGGCATCCTGTGCGGCAACATCATCTTTCAGGTACTTCATTCACACGCCATAAAGCAGTAGGGTATAGCGTTGTAGCAATGCACCAATCCATTTACTATCCCCTTCGGAAAGATAGTTGGATAGCAGTTCTTCGTCAGTTATATCGTCGTATTTATTTGTAGGCACAGTATAAAGATAGCTTTTCCGGTCATTTTCCATAAGTAATATAAAAATAACCGCCAAGAGCGCAGAGGTATTCCGCAGAGGAAACACACAGGAATAGAGGGGATGTATCTTCTAGAAAAAATATTTCTATCATTTATGGAAAAAATAAAGTGTGTGTATCTCAATAGAAAAATAGTATTGCCATGAACAGAGAAAACATTTTAACAGCAGATGTATTAGACATCATCTTCGATGGAAGAAACAAGGCGTATGGGGCTTACAACCTACGCAAAACGTACAATGAACGCATTAGGTATGCACTACTTGGGATGGCAGCATTCTGCTTCCTTTTCTTTTTGAGTATGGTTATTAACTTTAGTAAAAAGAAAACCCCATTGGTTTATGTGACTGATAGTTTTGTTTTATCAGATAATATTAAGGATAAATCAAAGCCATTACCACCACCTCCCCAACCTGCTCCCAAGCCACATCAGATGCAAGTAGAAACAAGAATTTTCACTCATCCATTTATTGTAGAGGATAATAAGGTTGTAGACCCACCTCCTACTCAGGAATCATTGGATATTGTGAAGATTGGTTCCCAAAATATAG
>JANYEU010000446.1 GCA_025362915.1 Chitinophagaceae bacterium
TTGCACGCTTTGACTAAGACGTACTTTCATATCGTCGGTAACAGCAAGGCGGTCTATCACCACTTCTATATCATGAATCTTATACCTATCCAATTGCATCTTGGCAGTGATGTCCATTAGTTCGCCATCCACACGTACCTTTAGGAAACCTTTCTTTCTGATGTCTTCAAACAGTTCTCTATAATGTCCTTTACGACCCCTAATCAACGGTGCCAATACCGCAATCTTCTGTTCTTTAAATCTGGAAAAGATGTTGTCTACAATCTCTTCCTCACTAAACTTTAGCATCTTCTTGCCTATGTTATAACTGTATGCTTCGCCTACACGGGCATACAACAACCATAGGAAATCGTATATCTCGGTAACAGTGCCAACAGTAGAGCGGGGATTCTTGCCTGTAGTCTTTTGTTCAATGGAAATCACAGGGCTAAGTCCGGTAATCTTATCAACATCAGGGCGTTCCATATCGCCCATAAATTGACGGGCATAGGCACTAAAACTTTCCATGTAGCGGCGTTGCCCTTCATTATATATCGTATCAAAAGCAAGGGACGACTTCCCACTTCCGCTTACACCCGTAAAGACAACGAGTTTATTTTTAGGAATGGAGATGTCAATGTTTTTCAGGTTGTGCTCCCTTGCACCAAAAACCTCTATGTATTCTGTGGGTTCTGAAATAATCGCCGTAGTGGATGGAGTTGTAGTAGCTGCTTTCTTTGCTTTTGCCATAATTGTCTAATCGAATCAAATGTAGAACAAAAGCGATGGCATTTAGTTATGAGACAAAGAGAAGTGACAATTCCATTGGCAAAATGGCTTAAAACTGTTTCTCAAATCCTGTTCATATATGTTGCAATATGGCTGGTTTAAGTTTGATTACAAATGCTTGAGACCTTAATCATAAATTGTATAAAACATTTTCTAACACAGTTCCTTATAACAGTGTATGACAGCTACAATACGCTGTCCTTCTATTTTCGTGACTTGATTAACCAACTGCAAATTTGCATAATCACCTCATAAAATAGTAAACATTTGCTTGACCCTGGTAAATATAATGAGAGTAAACTTGTGTCGCTTCTCACAGAAGACAGCGAATATGCTTTCCAGATAATTTACGATTTACATAAGAATAAGATATATAAAACTGCCTTCCGATTCTTAAAGTCCCCTATTGCGGCGCAAGAAGTAGTTCAGGATGTTTTTATGAAACTATGGGTTTCCCGAAGGGGGATTAATCCACAACAGCCTATTGGGGCTTGGCTGCATACCTTGACAAAAAACAATATCATAAACAGGTTGAAAAAAGATAGTAATGAATGGAAAGCGATGCATGAGCTTCCTTTTATCACTTCAAGTAATACCAATACTACCGAAAATACAGTACAGGATTCTGAATACAGTGCTATTTTAAATACAGCGATTAATGCATTGCCAGAACAACAAAAAAAGGTATTTCTACTATCAAGAAACGAAAACTTAACCTATATACAAATAGGGGAGAAGCTGGAACTGTCGCCCCTAACTATAAAAACGCATATCTCCAGGGCGTTATTACATATTAGAAATGCATTTGCAGCAAAAGGGATTGACATATAGAAAGTTGGATAAAATTTGTTTGTTAAGTAATGTAATAAGTTTAGTTGTTTTCCAAATTTATTACATTTAAAGTAAAAATTATAACGTTTTTTGTAATTTTTGCTTTATTTTATTGTTGTCAGGTACTCCATAAACTTAGATTGACTGTATATGCTTGTACAGATATAAAAATCTGGCGGCGAATATGTGTAATAATGAACGTTTTAAATATCTATTAAGGCTCTATCAGGCTAATAATGTCTCTTTAGCAGAGCATGATGAGTTGTTTGAAATGATTGCCACATCATCTTACGATCAAATTATAGCTGAAGCAATTTTAACCGACCTCCAAATTGGGCAAGATGAGGATGTTCCTGATTTACCCGCACATACTGCTCATGAAATTGTTCGAAATGTTTATGATGCCAACAAGAACGTCATAAAGGTTTCGGCATGAAAATTAAGAATGACTAACATTTTAGTAGCATCTTTCATCCCCTTTTCCTTTATATAAACTTCCTTAAACCTTTTTTCGTTTACAAAGAGGTTATTGTCATGAGGGTCTTCTATTACATCACTTTAACCGATGTTCTTTTCGTACTAGGATAGTATGTAACAGTTGAGTTGTATTTGCTGCGCATTTTTGCAATCTAAACTGAACTTTTATGGAACAAATCTCAACACTTGAAATTGATTTAAAGCTTGTAAATGGCTTGGCGTCTCATAATGATGATACAAAAGCTGTAATTACTAACTCGAAAGGGTTTAAAAGCAGGATTGATTGGCTTAGGAATGATCTTGTTAGTCTCTTGGATGATTAAGGGTTACAGGAAAAACTTTTACCGAAAATATGATAGTGTATAACAGTTTATAGAATAATATACTTTGGCTGCTAAACCGCTTTAATACAGCAATATTGAATCAGTCTTTCGTCAACTATTTCATGATTTTTTAAGCTATAAAAAGGTATTCACGTCTATTCTCTCAAATTTTACTCATTGATAAACAAATAATTTACCAGCTACATGCAACTGGA
>JANYEU010000460.1 GCA_025362915.1 Chitinophagaceae bacterium
AAATGGACAAGACCACTAAAAAACTGGGAAATGACCATTCAACAATTAAGCATTATGTTTGGCGACAGGATGCCGAAACTTTGCTAAAAAATTTTCGCCCCCTTTCCTTCTTTTAGGGCCATGGCCCTAAAAGAAGGAAAGAGGGCGAAAGCCCCAAAAGCAATTGACACAGTTTAAATTACATTCCCAATAGCCCTTCTTATTTATTGTAAAACTTGTTTCCTTATTCGGAAGGTAATGTAAGCGGATAAGCATACGTACCTTGAAAACCAGGATAAATACCCATTAACCTAACCGAGCCGCCTTTTGCAATTGTTAGTGCTGCTTTTAGGTCATCAACAGTTTTTATTTCCTGATCATTCACACTGGTAATAACAAAGCCATCCTGCATTTTGGTTGCCTTTAGCAAACCTCCGTCCTTTATTTTCTTTACCAAAACACCACCAGAAATATCATTTGCAGCAGCAATTTTTTTATCTGCGCTTTCAAAATCAGCACCAAGGCTTTCCAAAATGCCTTCATTTTTAACCACATCCGTATTACCTACTTTATTTTTAAGGGTCAAATTGGCAACAACTTCTTTTCCATCCCTGTTAAATGTAACAGTTATTTTATCACCTGGTTTGTAGCGCGCAACTTGTTCTACCATTTCAGGACCAGTAAATACTTTAACGCCATTTATCTTGGTCACCACATCTCCTTTTTTAATGCCAGCCGCATTTGCAGCACCTCCAGCAGGCGCATCCAACACATATACCCCATCAGCATCCTTGATACCTTGCTTTGCTTTCTCTTCATCAGACAATCCTTCTTGCGCATAAGAAATTCCTACAAAAGCACGTTGTACGGTGCCAAACTTAACGATGTCGTTCACCACTTTTTTAACGATATTAACCGGAATAGCGTAGGAATAACCAGCATACGAACCTGTTGGGGAAGCAATGGCAGAGTTGATACCAATTAATTCACCATTGGTATTTATCAAAGCACCACCGCTATTGCCCGGATTAACCGCCGCATCAGTTTGGATAAATGATTCAACTGGAGTCTTACTTTGCTTTTCATTGATGTTTATACTTCTAGATTTGGCACTTACAATGCCCGCAGTAACGGTTACATCCAAATTTAACGGATAGCCTATTGCCAACACCCATTGACCAAGTTTTGCTTCGTCGCTGTTACCAAACACCAGAAAAGGAAGCCCTTTTTCATCAATCTTCAATACCGCCAAATCACTACTTGGATCTGTACCAATCAACTTCGCCTTGTACGATTTTTTATTGGTCAAAGTAATATTTATTTCATCCGCACCATCAACTACGTGGTTGTTGGTAATAATCAATCCATCCTCACTAATAATTACGCCACTACCACTAGCCCTTTGCTCTGGAATGGTTTGTACATGAGGTCCATTAAAAAATTGCTCAAACATATCTCCTCCAAGCATATCCCCAAAAGGATTTTTCTGTGTGGTAGTAACCTGACGCGCTTTTATTTTGGTTTTAATGTGTACTACGGCCGGTGTTGCAGACATTGCAGCTGCAGTAAAGTCCACATTGCCTGTGGGCGTGTTGTTGTTGTTCCCAAAGAAACCGGCATAGTTAGCGGGTATCCTCCCAGACTCTTGCACGCCTGCATACTGGCTTTGCATTAGCTTGGTGTAACCAAAAACACTTACTAATGCGGTTGTGGCACTAATGCCCACAATTGTTAAAATGTTTTTTAGATTCATAATCAAATTTTTTTCAGGTGAAAACAAATAATATGCCTTTCGAAGTACAAATAAATAAAGACGTTTTTTAGACAGCAAAAATTTATTTTCAATTAACAAATGTTTTACTAACACAAACATTTTGTCAGTAACCAATTTCAGAACCTGTAAAAATTACAATAAACAATCTATTTCTGTAATGGTTACCAACATGATGACAGTATTGTACCTATCTGCTAATTATGGGATAAATGTAATGTTACCTTTGGCAACAAATAGTTAAAACACAGAATCGGACAGATTAATTACGCAAATGGCAAATACATACTTTCAGTTTAAGCAGTTTAAGATAGATCAGGCGCATTGCGCCATGAAAGTAACTACCGATGCTTGCCTGTTCGGGGGTTGGGTGGCAGATATATTGAGTAAGATAAATACTTCAGATAGATTATTGAAGATATTAGACATTGGCACTGGCACTGGATTACTGAGTTTGATGCTGGCACAAAAAGAATCGACAGCGCAAATTGATGCAGTAGAAATAGACACAGAAACTGCCAAACAAGCCACAATAAATTTTGAAAATTCAATTTGGAAGGATAGATTAAGAGTTTTCACGGCTGATATAAGAGATTATTCATTGGAAAATAAGCAATGCTATGATTTCATCATATCCAATCCTCCTTTTTTTGATAATGACCTTAAAAGCGATTCAGGAAAGCGAAATTTAGCCATGCATTCCGAAGCACTTGGGCTAGATGATTTACTTGCATCCATCAAACGGTTATTACATGCTGATGGACAATTTGCCATACTCCTCCCCTATCATCGTTCTGTTTCTTTTGAATTAATGTCAGAAGCCAATGGCTTTTATCCAACAGAAAAAGTTTTGGTAAAACAAACACCAAAGCACAATCCATTTAGGGTGATGCTTTTATTTGGCAATGAAAATAAAATTATAATTGAGAAAGAAATAACCATTAAGGATGGGAATATTTATACGGATGGGTTTTGTAATTTATTGAAAGATTATTATTTGTATTTGTAAATGAAAATAGGCTGCACCGAAGATTCGGAACAGCCTATTTATGCTTAAACTCCTTATTTATTCTCATATATCCACTTAGTTCTTTATAAATTTAGAAATAGTATTTGCCCCATCATTTTCATAAGATATATAGTAGGTTGAAGCCGGTAGTTTACTAACATCAAAGCTTGTTGCCATGCTACCTACTTGTACTTGCTTTGCAACAGATATTTTCCCATCAACACTCATTATCCTAATAGTTGTATTGGCAATTGCTTTAGGATAGCTTATTGAAATTGTATTGGCAACAGGATTAGGATATATAACCAGCTTATTTATTGCAGAAGCAATTCCATTCACAAAAACGATGGCACTATACTTAAAGCTACCATCATTATCCACCAACTTTAACCTATAATATTCCTTTTCAGTCGGGTATAAAGTACTTATATAATCATAATTACTGCCTGCACTTGCATTTTTAGATTTTATGTTTGCTACAGCTATAAAACCCTTTCCCCCTTCGCTTTTCTCCAATATGAAACAATTAAACGTCAGTTCAGATGTTGTTTGCCAATGTAGTGATACCTTATCATTTAAAATGGAAGCAGAAAAGAGTACAAGCTTCACTGGCAACCCATCACATCTACTTGCAGGGCTTGCAGAATTCTGAGGAACGAAGGCAGTTGCTGCGGTAAAATCCTTGGAATTATCATTGATATCAGTACAACCATTATTTATCCTGACCAAGCACTTTTTACTGGTTATTCCCTGTGCAGGCATTGTTTCATAGCCCGATGCGGTACTGCCGTATCCAACCAAATCAACAACAGTTAAGTCTCCAATTCCAGTACCCGACAAAGAGATATCTACATTTACCAAAGCAACCTTACCAACGGTAGCACTTAGATTAATTGTACCAACCACATCTGCCGTAGGAAGTACAGCACCCACGGGAGCGCCAGCATTTCCATTCAACTGAAAAAGATAATACCCCCCAGCAGGAATAATAGCACTAAATGACTGTTTCTGCCAAGAGGCACTTGTGGCACTTGAATACTGCACAGAACAATTTGCCAATGTTTGTGGGATAGAAGTTGGATTGAACAACTCAATAAAGTCGTACTGGTACAATGCACCCGCATTGCTTCCTCCGCCGTAAACAGCTGCAATTACTACATGTTTTACTTGAGCTTGTGTTACAGATAAAACCGTAACAACAAAAAGAAAAGTCGATAACATAAACTTGAATTTCATAATACTATTTTTATTTCTTCCGAAATACGACTTTAATTCAAATCTTGAACAATATGTTAACATCTTTAGCGAATTTGCACAAAGCCGAATTTAAATTTACTAATAACCTGAGTTCGATTAATATTAGGGGATATTTTATAGAAAAAGAAGGGAATAAAAAGGCAATATTCAGTAATAAAGTTGTATATTTAAGTTGCTTAAAATCAATTATATAACTACAATATTTCGGTAATATTTCAAGCGGCGATACGTCCAATTTCAATACATTTTTGTATGATGGTCTTTATTTTCTGACAATTCAGGTCAAGACCTAAGTTTACAATAATTGTTTCTGCCATGTATTTGTTGTAAAAAGCCTG
>JANYEU010000035.1 GCA_025362915.1 Chitinophagaceae bacterium
CGGTCTAGGGATGAGTACACGTGACATATCCGCCCATATCAAGGAGATGTATGATGGGGATATAAGTCATTCAATGATAGCAGATATAACCGACCGTATCATCCCTTCCGTGAAGCTGTGGCAGGGACGCCCGCTGGAATCACTATATACCATAGTGTGGATGGATGCCATGTATTACAAGGTAAGGGACGAGAGTGGCATGGTAGTCACCCGTTGCCTTTACAACGTGTTAGGCATAGACATAGAAGGAATAAAGCACATACTGGGCACCTATGTGGCAGGATGTGAGGGTGCCAGACTGTGGTTGACAGTATTGGCAGATTTGCAACAAAGGGGCGTCAGGGATATCCTGATAGCCTGTATAGACAACCTTACCGGATTTGAGGAGGCAATTGCTTCCATCTTTCCCAAAACAGAGATTCAGGGTTGTATAGTACATCAGGTACGCAATACCGTGAAGTATGTGGCAAGCAAGGATGTAAAAGAGGTGATGGTGGACATAAAGAAGGTTTATCAGGCAACCAATCTGGATGTGGCGGAAGTGAATCTTGATGAATTTGACAAGAAATGGAACAAGAAGTACCCGGTGGTGGTAAGGTCATGGCGTAATAACTGGCATAAGTTGGGTACGTTCTTTAAGTATACGGAAGACATACGCAAAGTGATTTACACCACCAATACTGTGGAAGGGTATCATCGGCAGCTACGCAAAGTAACAAAAACAAAAGGGGCATTCACCAATGATATGGCACTTTTGAAGCTGGTATACCTTGCTTCAAGGAGGATCGAGGAAAAATGGACAAGACCACTAAAAAACTGGGAAATGACCATTCAACAATTAAGCATTATGTTTGGCGACAGGATGCCGAAACTTTGCTAAAAAATTTTCGGCCCCTTTCCTTCTTTTAGGACCATGGCCCTAAAAGAAGGAAAGGGGGCGAAAGCCCCAATTGCAATTGACACAGTTTAAATTACATTCCCATAAAGCAAGCGTTTTTCACGTCAAAAACCCATTATTCTTCGAAGAAAACCCAATATTTTTCGAAGAAAAGGCATAATTCTTCGAAGAAAAAGCTCATTTTTCAGAAGAAATTGCTTTGTTTTCCGAAGAAATTGATTTATTTTCTGAAGATTTTTATTGGTTTAAAGGAAGAAATTAAGGTACTGCACTTTTCCTTTTGATTGGCATAAATAACAAATCTTCCCCTCCCTATTCCTTTATCTCTTCTATCTTTTTATCATGAAAATGCTGGGTGGCAACAGAATGCTTGTTGGCATTCTTGGCTTTTAGCAAGGATAGAACCTGAAAAAAGATGAATTTTGGTATGCCGGTGAGGGCTTGATAAATTCTTTTGTCGGTAGGGGATAAAAGCAACGCCAAAAAGAAACCTATCACAAACAAGGCGAACCCGATGAGCCATAAAACCGCCATAAACGGACTGATAAATAGGTTGATGCCCATTAAAAACACGGAAAGGATGAGGAAAATAAACAATGGCGGGCGCAATAGGATGAAGCCGAACAGAAATTGGTTCCAATTGAACCGGCGAATGCCCAAACCGATGATTTGAAAGCCAAAAATGAAGTATTTAAACCAGGTATTTATCCAACGGGCGCGTTGTTTTACCAACTGATCGGACTGCGACGTCTTTTCATCGTACACAATTGCCTTATTGGTGAAGGCAATTCGGTAGTTTCTGGTAATTATTTCTTTTTGTAGCACCTTATCAAAGCCTGCACCGGTTACATCCAAGTGCTCCAGACATTCTTTGTACAGCTTTACGGTAAATGCCATACCCGACCCGGCAAGCGTGGCGGAAGAACCAACCTCGAACAGTATCTTTCCATCATAAAAATGGTAGTAAATATCCCTTGCCGCATCAATGCAAGCATAGGTGGTGTCCATATTCTTTGCCTTGCGTTCTCCTTGCACCGCAACGTAGCCTTCATTGAAACAAACGTTCAATTGCGACAGATAATCGGGTTCAACTAGGTTATCGCTGTCGATAATGGTAAGCCTATCATGTGGTCTTTTAAAGTTTTTGATGGCATAAAAGTGCGAACGGGTATTGCTAGCCAAGGTTTCGGGCGGACGAAGGACAATCACACGTTCATCGGCAAATTTAAGGTTGCTTACATCGCATTTATCGGCCACAATATAAATAAGGAAGTTGCCATATTGCAGTTTCAGCAACGAATCTATCACCGGGGGTAGGGTATGTGTTTGCTCATAGGCGGTAACAATAATTGCGTAGTCTGCCTCTGTGTTATTACTGGCATTTTTTACACTGACTTTCCTTTTTGGGAGAATGGAATGTAGTACAAAAATGACTATCGGCAGGGCAAGATTGTACCCTATCAGTATCTGAAAGGCAATCCAAAGGATATTGATGATTGTATTGAACATAATTTATCTTTCTTTTCTTTTTTTCTTGGGGTTCCGTATCCATAGTATCAAAGTTTTCAGCCTTGATTTATGACCAATAACCTTATTCAGCATCCATCCAATATACTTTTTATCCAATCCCCGCAGGTAATTAATCTGTAGGTCTTTAGCAGCCGTAATACTGTGGTTTGCCTGATAAACCGACAGTACCTTATCAGCAATCACTATCCATTCTTTCGATTTATTGAGGTTATCTAACGAAGAAGCATCTATTATGATAATATCAAACACAGTTTTTAAGAGGTCTAGCTTCTCTCTTACCTTTTCCTCGGTGCTTATTTCAAAAAGAGACACGTCTTCTCCCCTGTTTGCCAAAATTGTGATACCTTCTTCTTGCGAAATAGCTGCAATAGAAGTTTTTCCAGCAATAAAGTCTTCTATAAAGAAAGTGGCGTTGGTAATTTCTGTTGCAGATGAATCATCAAAGTTTCCATCTATCAGCAACACCTTCTTTTTTGCCATTGCATAAGCATAAGCCAGGCTAAGTGCGATGAATGTTTTACCTTCATTTTCGGCAATGCTGGTAATAGTGACTATCTTATTGCCATGCATTTCCTGTTCCAACTCAAACCTTGCTGAACGAAGGAGGTCTTTATAGTTTTGCAACTCCTTTTTAGGATTGTTGCTTCGCCAAATGGCTTCCAGATTCAATGATGCCTTGCCTAGCAAAGGTAAATAACCCAAAACAGGGATATTGGTTTTGTCGGCAAGCTGTGTTGGGGTTTTTAAGGTGTCATCCAGATAAAAAATAATGAACAAAACAATGGTATATAGCACAATTGGCACAATCCCGCTTACAGCAATCAGTAATTTCTTCTTGGAAGGGGCTGCCGGGCCGGGCATTGCCAGTTCTATCTGCTTTAAACGGGGCGTTATGTTAGATTCTAACGTCGATTGATTGTATTTCTGCAATATCTCAATGTATTCCTTGCTGGCAATGTCCACTTCTGTTTCATAAGATTGGATAACCGCCTCGTGCGGCACCAACATATCATACCGTTGGTTTAGTTTGTTTATTTCATCCTGTAAAGTGGAAAGACTATTCTGGGCAATATCCAGTTGCACCTGCAAAGAAAGCTTTTGGGTAACCAAACTTTCCTTTGCCGACAGCGGATTTACGATGTATTTATCGCTTAGCTGCGTTATCTGGGCGGTAAGTACGCTTTGCAGGGAGTCTATCTTTACTTTTACCTTGGGAGAATAATTGCTTTTTATGTAAGCTTCGGTATAATGCTTCAAGATGTCTTTGGTGGCCATTATTTCGCCGTTTATCTTGATAAACGTGCTTTCAATATACGACCTATCGCTTGGATCAAACTTGTTATCAATCCCTTTTATGGCACCGGCAAAGGCAACCACATCTTTTTCAGTAAGCTCTTTTCTCGATTCGAAATCTGCTATCTGCGCATAAATACTTTTTGCCTGCTCATTCAGGTTTAGTACCCTGTTTTTAATCTTGTAATCCTTCAAAACCTCCATTTTGGCATTCATGGAGTCTCTTTTCTCCACCAAAAGGGTCTCCAAAAAATCAACTCCCTTTATATGGCTCTCCCTCACAATCTCCCCGTAGTAGGTAATGAACTCAGAACACAAGGAATTTAGCACAAAGGCACAGAATTGAGGGTTATCACCATCAAAATCAAGGTCGAGGAAATCACTATTGCTAAGTCGGTAGATGGAAACCTTGTTTTTGAGGGTTTCATAATCATATCCCATGGATTTTATCACTTCATCCATCCCTTTTTCGTCATTATCGTATAGGAAAAGGGGGGCTCTCTGCTTGTATTTTTGGGTATAAACGGCTACCGCATGGTCTATGGCACTCTTGTTTAATGAATTTACCAGCTTACTTTTCTTTCTGAAGGGATCCTTATTGGTAAAGTCGTGGATGATTAATAGATAGGAGACCTGATCGAATATTTTCTTTAGTTGGATGGACTGTATAAGGTTTGCGAACTCCAAATTTATCTTCGATTCCTGTGGATCCAGCTTACTGTCCAATACTTGCGCCTCAGTTTGATCTACCAATCCGGTTGCCAACCTTGCCTTGGAGGTAAAACTTTCCGGTAAATGCTTTGTAAGCATAAAAGTTATTAGCACGGCAATGATTGATGAGGTTATCATCATGAATTTGTGCCGATAGAGCAGGGTTAAAAAGCTAGGTTCTTCCATGTTAGCGTATATCTTCTAATTTTTTTCCAATCACTTCCTCCAAACTATATTTTGCTATCAAAAGGTTGCCCTCAGAGGCAATTATATTTTGCTTTGTTTCTGTAACCGCAATCAATGCCTTGTTATAATTATCGAAAGTTTCTTCGCCCTTCTCAAATTTATATTTTGTTTGCTTGAAGTTGGCATCCAAATCAACCTCATTCTTAGACTGTAACTTTAAAACGGTTAATAGCTGGATATATTTTACATACCTGCTTTTTACATCGAGTTCAAAGCCCAAATCGTACTCTTCCTTATCCAGTTTTGCAATGATAAGCTGGTTCTTGGCTTCTTTTACAACGTAAGGTTTTTGCAAAAGGGTGGCAAAGTTTATTCCTAGACCAAACTGATAGCCCGTCAATACATAATTAGAAATGGAAATGCTGTTGGTAGGACTATAGTTCATCGAAAAAGAAAAGAAATCGTACCAAGACCGCTTGGTCTTTGTAATATTATCCTGCGCCATAATTATCTTCCGTTGATAGGCCTTCATTTTTGGATAATTTTCCTTGGCAGCATCCACTATTTTCTGCATAAGCGGGAAACTTATTTCAGAATAGATAGACTCTTGCGCATGAACACAAACAGAAAACGTGAGAAGAATAAGGACGAAAGATAACTTTATGAAGAACCCTTGCATTTAAAATATTTGTTTAATAAAATACTTTTGAAAAAGGAAAATACAACCTTTTGGTCATACCCTTTACAAAAAGTTTTGCAACCAATATTAAGCACTTATCCCACAACTGATAAGTATTACTTTTCAGGCAAAGAAAACGAATTGTATTTTTACAATTATTATTATTTAATGGAGGTCATTTTCCTACGGAATATCCACTGTTTAAGCGTAAAATTTATCAATCTTAATAAGAAAACATGTCTTTAAAAGAATCTATCAAGAGTAATCCGGGCTTAAAGAAGTTTATCCATTGGATGTTGGTGCCTACAAATGAAGCGAGGCCAAGATTGTGGGTGAAACTATTGATTAATCCATTTATTCATAAAAAGGGTAAGAGTTCCAAGATACGCCGCAGGGTACGAATGGATGTATTACCTTTTAATCAGTTTAGCTTGGGAGAAAATGCCACTATCGAAGATTTTTGTACCATCAATAACGGCGTTGGCGATGTACATATTGGCAATAACACCCTTATTGGTATGGGCAATACCATTATTGGTCCCATAACCATTGGTAAGGATGTAATTTTTGCCCAGAACATAGTGGCAAGTGCCCTGAACCATGAGTATCGCGATGTAACAAAGCCAATTTATGAACAGCCGATACTAACTGCGCCAATTATTGTGGAAGATGAATGTTGGATTGCGGCAAATGCCGTTATTACTGCTGGCGTTACCATTGGCAAGCATAGTGTTGTGGCAGCAGGGGCGGTGGTAACCAAGAGTATTCCACCCTATTCTATTGCCGTTGGCAACCCTGCCAAGGTAATTAAGCAGTATGATTTTACAAAGGGAGAATGGGTGAGGGTGTAAGCATAAAAAAGGATACAAGTTGCAGGTTACCAGTTACAAGATACCAGTACTGGAAACCAGAAACCAGTAACTTGTAACTTTTTCACGATAATTTACTTTATGGCAACACTAAGAATACACTATTTGCAGCATGTTCCTTTTGAAGGGCTAGGTTGTAAGGAAGATTGGATAAGGACAAAAGGGCATATCCTTACAAGTACACATTTATATGAGGATGCTAACTTTCCTCCCCTTGAAGATTTTGATTGGTTGATAATAATGGGCGGACCAATGGGTGTTTATGATGAGGAAGAATATAGTTGGCTGACACTGGAAAAGCAATTTATAAAGGCTGCCATAGATAATGGAAAGATAGTATTGGGAATTTGTTTGGGAGCGCAACTAATTGCTGCTGCATTGGGCGCAACCGTTAAACAGCATATACAAAAAGAGATTGGTTGGTTTCCGATTACAAAAATCAATAAAGAAGATTCTTCCCTTTTTGCTCATTTCCCAGATAAGTTTACCACCTTTCATTGGCATGAGGACATTTTTGAGATACCCGCAGATGCTACCCATATATTTACTAGCGAGGCTTGTGCCAACCAAGGATTTATTTTTAAAGAAAGGGTGATAGGGTTACAGTTTCACCCAGAAGTTACTGAAAAGTATATGCTTGAAATGATTACCGAGGGCGATGTAGAACTGCTTGCTGCCCAATATGTACAAACCGCGCAGGAAATACTAGCCAACAAAGGCTTGGCAAAAGTAAATAACGAACGGTTGTTTTTGTTATTGGATAGGTTGGAGGAATTATAAAGGGATAATTGGCTATTAGCACCGTATAACCTTACTTCGCTGAACCTTTTTTGTCAGAATCCGATTTTTTTGTCTCTAAGTAATCGAAAACTTAACTATTTTCTACTTCTTTCTATCTTCCAATGACTTCTTTCAAGAGCTAAAAGAACTCTTTCAAGGCTTGCGGCATCGCATTGAAAGCTTGCGGCATCGCATTGAAAGCTTGCGGCATCTCATTGAAGGCTTGCAGCATCTCATTGAAGGCTTGCGGCATCTCATTGAAGAGCTGCGGCATCTCATTGAAGGCTTGCGGCATCTCATTGAAGAGCTGCGGCATCTCATTGAAGGCTTGCAGCATCTCATTGAAGAGCTGCGGCAACATGTTTTTTAACAAACTGACATCCAAGTTGGGCATTGTGCAGAACCTTTTGCAATAGGTCTTTTTTTGCAATTGTATATTCGCATAATAATTTAGGATATAGTGTTGAGAAGAAAAGTTTTTACTGAATATATTTTACTAGGATTGTTGATGCTTGCCAGTTGCGATAACGATGGGCAGACCAATAAAAAAACAACTACTATTGTATCGGGAAAGAACACGCAAAGTGGGCTTAAAAAGCCAATAAACCAATTTGCCTGGAAGCCCATAAAGTACGATACCAACAAACACTACATTTACCTAACCTTTGATGATGGCCCGCAAAATGGCACAACAGCCTGTTTGGAACTGATAAAGAAACTGAACGTAAAAGCTACCTTTTTTATGGTAGGCAGCCATGTAAAAAGCGAGAATCTGGCAAAATTGGTGAGTACCATTAAAGCCAATTATCCGCAAATACTATTGGCTAATCATAGTACCTCCCATGCCAACAATCGTTATAAATTCTTTTATCATCATCCAGAAATGGCCGCCGAAGACTTTTATCTTGCCCAAAAAACATTACACGTACCGTATAAGATAATCAGGTTACCGGGTAATAGTGCTTGGGTTATTGATACTACCATGAAGGCATCGGGTTTGGTAAAGCCTGTGTGCCACCTATTGGATAGTAGTGGCTATAACGTAATTGGATGGGATGTGGAATGGAGCTTTAACCACAAAACGGCTTTCCCGGTGCAACGTCCGTATAAGATAGCCGAGCAAGTGGATAGTGCATTGGTACGGAATCATGTGCATACCAGAAACCATGTGGTTATACTAAGCCATGATAGGATGTTTAGAAATGAGAATTTTACAGATAGCTTGGCTAAATTTATCACCATACTGAAACAAGATCCGAGAAATGTCTTTGAAACGATAGACCATTATCCAGGATTGAAGTTTTAGGTTTTACGCTATAAGTTTTACGTAAAACGTACTACTTATAACGTAGAATTTCCTCCTTAGCTTTCTCCAGTTTTATATCTATCCCCTTTTTAATGCTTTCTACAGATGCTCTTATCGGCACATCAGGCTGAACCCCTTTGCCATCTTTTGTTCTTTTGGCATCCATTACCATCCGATAAGTAGGCATTATTATACGCAGTTTACTATTGGGCAAAATGATGATAGAAAGGTAAGTAGCTGTATTGCCATAGTATCCACCGCCACTTTCTTCGCCAATGATGATTACATTACCTTGACCCTTTATGGCAGAGGTAAACATGGTAGCAGCTGAATAAGTATAGCCACTTTGTAGCACATAAACCTTCCCAGTGAAATGATGATTTCTTTTAGGTTGATAATAGTGCTTTTCTGCACGGATGTCATGGTATCGACCATCAGCTTTCTTTCTACTAACCAAATGAGAAAGAAACCAATATTTAAAAGCATCCCTCACATAATAAGCATGCTTTATTGAATGGGTGATTGCGGCTAGCGTATCCGCATTTTTAAAAGGTTTATCGATGATGTACTTTGTAAGTAGGTTGCTACTACTCATATAACCACCAGTATTCTCTCGCAAATCGATGATTAAATTCTTCGTTTTAGTTTCTTCCAACTTCTTGAAAGATTTGCGAAAGAACTTCCGTAGATGACCTTCTGTAAAATTTAGCACCCGCATATAGGCGGTGTTATCGCTACTATCAATGGAAAGCGAACGTAGATTGGATAACCTTAATTGCCTCCTCTCCTTTCGGGTCAATTTCTTCGTCTTTGCAACAACAGGTTTAGGAGCAGGTTTGGGCTTTATTGAGTCAGTTATCGGTTTCTTTAGTTTGACCGTGTCGGGAGAATAATTTGAAATGGTGGCAGACTGTAGCTCACCCAAACTATCCAGATAAGTGATTTGATAGGTACTGTCCAACCCCCATGCTAGCTTATACCAAGACGGAAAGTTGCCGGAAATTACCTGACTTTTATACGTGTTAGAATAGCCATCGGTACTGATGATGTTAAACATGCTATCCAACAATTGCTTGTTGATTCTACCATTGATGGAAGTAATGATCGTACCCCTTTTAAGGATTGAGCCTTTGGGCGAATAACTTCCCGACACAACCATGGTATCTTCCCATGTTTTAATACCTAGCGGAAAAATCGGGTAACGGTTCTTCTCTAGCAACTTGGTATAGTCTTTAGAAAAACGTACTGCTGTATGTCCGCAACGGATTTTACTGATAACACTAGCTACCTTATTCCTGAACTCAGTTTCGCTCAAAGAATCATTGATACTGTTGATGGCATTATTAAAGTAATAGTCCATGCTATCTTTTGGGGTGAACCAGTAAAGACTTGGGTGATTGGCTTCGAGAATCTTCTTCAATAAAACAACATCCTCCCTAAGTTGCGGTGCGGCTGTTTTTTGGTTGAAATGATAGTTGGGGATATGAGAAGAAACGCAGGAAGTAAGGAGTAAAATAAATAGATAAAAAATGGCAATTCTATTCTTCAGAACCTTGCTAAATATCATTGCCATCTTTATATAGAGAGAATTATTTCGTAAACGCATTCCATCCTTGTGCTGTAACATCGTATGTATTGCCCCCTTTGGTATAAAACTTACAGCCTTTTTCCAAATCATCCATATAGCCAATTACCGCAATTTCTTCGTTAAGGGTTATCTTGTCGTAATCAGATTGTTTCATGGTGAATATCAGTTCATAATCTTCTCCTCCATTCAAGGCGCAAACGGTTGGGTCTAGCCCAAACTTAAAGGCAGCCCGCCTTGCATCTTCATGTATTGGCAATTTGTCTTCGTATAGCATACAGCCAAGATTGCTTTGTCTGCAAATGTGCAAAACCTCGCTGCTAACACCATCACTCACATCCATCATTGCCGTAGGGATGATTTCATTTTCGGCCAAAAACTCTATTATATCCTTTCTAGCTTCGGGTTTCAGTAGCTTGCCCACTATGTAATCTTCCCCTTCAAGGTCGGGTTGTATCTGTGGGTTCTCCAGATAAATTTTCTTCTCGCGTTCCATCAGGGTAAGTCCAAGGAAAGCCCCTCCTACATAACCGCTCACACAAATAAGATCGCCTTTTTGAGCTGTGCTTCTCTTAACAAAAGTATCTGGCGTTACCTCGCCAATAGCCGTAACAGAAATGACAAATCCTTTTTGAGAAGAAGAGGTGTCACCTCCTATCAAATCCACTCCATACTTTTCGCAGGCAGCATAAACACCTTCATAAAATTCATCCAATGCTTCCAGACTAACCCTGTTGCTCAACCCGATGCTTACCGTTATTTGGGTAGGTGTGGCATTCATGGCGTATATGTCGCTCAGGTTTACCACCACACTTTTATACCCCAAATGTTTCAAAGGGGTGTACATTAAATCGAAGTGAATACCTTCCAACAATAAGTCCGTTGTTATTACTGTTTGCTTGCCAAAATGATCTATTACGGCGGCATCATCTCCTACGCTAAGGATGGTAGAGGCATTGTGTATCTCAAAGTTCTTTGTAAGGTGTTCTATCAGTCCAAACTCTCCTAAGTCTGCTATTTCTGTTCTGCTATTGCTCATATTTATTGTTGTTGTTTTGCCACAAAGGCGCTAAGGCTATAAGATGCACCAAGTAAAATAAGAAGAAAAAGAAAGAAGAAAAGAATTATTTAGTATTGATACACTATTTGGTGCTTCTTTCTGTCTTTGCGCCTTCGTGGTGTCTTGTTATATCTCTCTATAGGGGTTATTCCACCTCTCCCCCATTCACCAGCTTAACTATTGAATCGTGTATTTTTCCATTAGTGGCAATGATGCCTGGTTGATAATGGTCGTATTCATCACCGGCAAAGTTTGTAACCTTCCCTCCCGCCTCCAATACCATCAAATAGCCGGCAGCACTATCCCATGCTTGCAACTTATGCTCATAAAACCCATCGAACCTGCCAGCCGCAACCCAGCAAAGGTCTATGGCTGCACTACCGAGTCTTCTTACAGGAATACCCTTTCTAACCAACTTTTCAAACACCTGTATCGGACCATTAGGCGCATCAAGGTAAGTATAGGGAAAGCCGGTAACCAAACAGCTTCTTTTTAAATCTGTCGTATCACTTACATGAAGTTTCTTCTCATTTAGCGTAGCGCCAAAACCTCTTTGTGCAAAGAAGAATTCACCAAGGAATGGATTGTAGACAGCACCCATTTCCATGATGCCATCCCTTTCCAATCCAATACTTACGCAACAGATTGGGATGCCATTGGCATAATTGATGGTACCATCAATGGGATCAATAATCCATTTGTAATGACTTTCCTGTATCACCTGACCTGATTCTTCGCTAAGAATATTGTGCGAAGGGAAGTGGGTTTTAATTACATTAAAGATGGCTTCCTCGCTCTTATGATCCACTTCAGTAACCAGATCGTTCAAACTGGATTTACTGCTAATGGTATATTGTTTATCAAAATATTCTTTCATTATGGCCGCCCCCGCCATGGTAGCCTCTATCAAGGTATGTTTATGTATCATGCGGCAAATATACAAAGCGATATGTTGCGGAAAGAGATGATGTTGGTTTCAGTAATTTATCGTAAAGAAAAGGAAGGGGTAGACTCATAAGGGGAAGTATCCAACATCCAAAAAAAGTAACATAATGAATGCTATCTTAAAATTCTTTCAAGTTTCAATGGGTCTTGTCTTCCGTCCCAGATAGTGACAATGATAATAAGTGTTTCTTCTTCCTTGTAAATCATCAAATAATCAAGCACCAGTTTCACGCGTGTTTCTCTATACCCTGTTGGCTTACCAATTTTTGGGAACTTAGCAATGAGATTTACCGCTTCAATAAACAATAAATTTAATTTGATGAAGTAGAGGTTCGATTGGTTTCTATGGTTCCAATAATTAAATATTTCTTTACGGTTGTTTTGTGCTTTTAATGACCAAATTATTTTCTTAGCCATTTTTCAATTTCAACGTTAGCATCCTCATTGGATAAATAGTTTCCTTTTTCAATATCGCCTAGCCCCTCGTCAATCAACTCTTTTTGTCCGTTCGTCAAAATTATCTCATCTATCTCCACTGTTCCAACTTCCAGTATTCTGTACACTTCTTCCAAAAAATAATCGTCTTTAGTTGTTTTGATTTTTTCAATCAGTTGTTGCCTCATTTCACAAGTAATCATAATAAAAAGTTTCAACGAATTTAGTTCTTTATCTTGAAATGGGTAATATGAATATTAAATTGCCGATTATAATCGGTTCACGAATTTGCCCCAATAAGTAATAATTTAGTAACGCCTACAAGCAAGACAGGAAGCCTGCCCGAGTTCCTGATTTTCAAATATTACTTTAAAGATGATATTCATGGACTTGATGTTGTTCACCGTTGTAATTTATTTTGCTTGTAGCGTATTCCAGTTATAAACTGGTTCGACTGATACACATAAGTCATCCTTGGTATAAAGATGGCATCCTAACAAGTTATATAGTCATCCACGGTATAAAGATGATGTCCTAACGAGTTATATAGTCATCCCTGTCTCAAAGATAACATAAAAAATGTCTTTGGACAGTCTTTATTCATCCCAGTCAATTACTTTTCAACTGAAATTTAAAAATTAAATGTATGATTTCACATTTTGACGCTTTTTACACTGACTCTTTCGATAGGCACAACATTATTGACAGTAGGTTTCAAGTCATTTTAAGAAAGCGGCTATGCGGGCAACTGGGAAGTGAGGGTGGACTAAACTAGTTATGGGTTATGAATGATGAGTTATGAGTTGGGGTGGTTTTCTTGCTTATAAGGAATGAAAATCGCCCTTGAAGAATATTCTTCAAGGGCTTTCCTTTTATAAGCTATAAAAAGTTTAACCTAGTTTTTCTACTTGTACGTAGTTTAATTCTACCGGCGTACTTCTTCCAAATATTTTAACAGATACTTTTAATTTCTTCTTTTCATCATTAACCTCTTCAATAACACCATTGAAATCATTGAAAGGCCCTTCTATAATCTTTATGGTTTCTCCCAAAATAAATGGCTCGCTAATGCTCATTCCTTGGTCATTCATTTCATCAACCTTACCAAGCATTTTGTTAACCTCACTCTTTCTAAGAGAAATTATATTTCCCTTACGTCCCTTTCCATCAGTCAAAAAGTGCATTACGTTGGTTACATTGCTTATGCTTTGTACTATATCATCATGAAGCTTGCCCTCAAAAACCTCTAGGAATATATAGCCAGGATAAAGGTTCTTTTCCCTCATTTGCTTCTTCCCGTTCAATACCTTATACACCTTTTCGGTAGGTAAAAAGACTTGTTTTATAATATTTGTCCAACCGTTTCTGCTAATATCCTTATCCAAATATTCCTTAATGCTTCTTTCCTTGCCACTCACAACCCTGAGCGCAAAGTATTTAGTATTATCTAATGGAGCCACCACTTCTTCCGCAACGCCTACTTTAACTTCTTCCATAGTATTTACTTAAATAATCCATAAATTAACTTCAACACCCAGTTACTACCAGAATCCATTATCGCAACTATTAATGTAATAATAGAAGTTGCTATCAACACTATCAACGTGCTTTGTTGCAACTGTATCCATGTAGGCCAAGTTACTTTTTCTACCAGCTCTTGGTAACTATCTTTGAAATATGCTGATATTTTATTCATGCTAAAAATTTAAAACCTTATTGTTACTATACTGTAAAAATGTGTTTGCACGGGCACTAGGATTCGAACCCAGATCAAAGGTTTTGGAGACCTGCATGCTACCGTTGCACCATGCCCGTGTAAAAAAAGTAGCTAATTAACATAATGCTAATTAGCTACCCTATATAAAAGAACTATTAATTTCTTAGTTAATTCTTATTTTATTACTTCAGTAACTTGACCAGCACCTACTGTACGTCCACCTTCACGAATCGCAAATTTAAGACCTTTTTCCATTGCAATTGGTTGAATCAACTTTACAGACAATGAAACATTATCACCTGGCATAACCATTTCAGTACCTTCAGGAAGTGTACATTCTCCAG
>JANYEU010000108.1 GCA_025362915.1 Chitinophagaceae bacterium
TGCACCAACCATTAATATTCAAGCCACATCTGGTTCTTTGACGGTTTCACTTGGTACTGCTACCATTACTGCTGCTTCTACCTTTTCGGGTGCAGTCGTAGTTGGTACGGTTGGTAGCGCTACAGCGGGATTGACTATTAACGCAACTCTTACACTCAATATCAATGGTGATTTGACCGTCTACAATGGAGCTACAGTAACACTCAACACTACTACTAATGCTGCTGGAGGTGCTAGTGTAACCGTTGGTACTGGTAATGGTATAGGTAATCTTATTATGCTAGGAGGTACCGTGGCCATGAGTGGAAATGCAAATATTGGGTTTTATGGAAATTTAGCTGGTAGTGCTAATGCTGCTACACCAGGTTGGGGCTTAATAACAGGGTATCAAACAAATAGCTATATTTACTTTTTAGCTAGCGGAAATTACGGGACGGGTTCTGCATCTCAAACTAGTGCTACATTTACAGGAGTTCCAGTTCCTCAATTGGTTAACTTTACATATGGCAGTGGTCTAAGTGCTGCAGCTGCAGTTACACCTGCTATTGCTGATGCTAATTCCTTAAGGGTTTCCATGAATGGTTATGTAAAACTTGTTGCAAATTCTGTACTACCTACAGCAAGTAGAATGATGTCGAGTACTACTACTCAATCATGTATCGATTTGAATGGTTATTCATTGGCAGTCGGTTATTTTGCTTCTGGCTACGCCAAGACTCCGTTAGTAAGTGGGGGTGCTGGGACTGGTGGTAATAGTATCTTACAATTGAATGGTTCTTCTAGAAATGCTGCTTTAGGATTATTGTATGTTAATAGTGCTAGTACTTCAGTTAATACAATAAGCCTAAACATGCAAATGGCCAATGCTTCGGCATCTTTTAAGTTTGTTCAATTAAATACATCATTAACATTAGGATCAAGTTCCACACTTTCAACTGGTATTGTTTATTTGGATGGATATACTGTAACTGCTGCTAGTTTCCCTACAGCAAGTGCCACTTCTTATTTTTCGGTAGGAAGTACCACTGTCCCTTCTGTGGGTGGTACTATTCTGGTTACCAGTCCATCCACTACAAGTACTGCCACGGTTGTACCACTTGGATATGGTTCTACAACCGCAGGTACAACAACCTATACCCCCATTTCATTTGCAAATACTACTGGGTCTCCAACGCTTACTGTTGGTGTATCTGCACTTAATACTACTAGTATAACTGGTGCCAGCAGTAGTGGTACAACCATTACTTGTGCCAGCACTGCTGGTGTTGCTGTTGGTGCAACCCTAACATTTATATCAGGTACTGGTGTATTTAATGGTGCCACCACTGTTGCAAGTGTTACAGATGCTACGCATTTTGTACTTTCAATTGCGCCAACTACTGCACTCTCGGCAGGATCTACAATTCAGGCTGTTAACAACTATACAAACTCTAATGTTTTTGGTAATGGTGCATCTGCTTCTTTCAATACGGTTTCTTACCAATGGACAATTGCTTCTAGTGCTTCAAGTGTCGTTTCTGACATCACTTTTCAATATCCATCAATAAACTCAGGATTTAATACTCCTAGCCCTTCTACTGCTGCACAGTTGGGCGTTATTCTCCCGTCTAATAGCACAGGTTTTAATGCTATTGCAAGCACCACTAGTCTAACCCTTACAGGAAGTTCCGTGCCATATACAGCCAAGGCATCTACTTTTACGTTGCCAGGAGCTGCCAATACAACAAATACGTATGTGATTGGTAATTCTGGAGCTGTTATTTCTACCGGTGGTATCAATTCTTACTGGATAGTGGGTGGTATTAGCATAAATGGTACAGCAGTTGCCTATACTACTGCTAGCATTACAGGTGCAAGTAGTTCATCGACTACCATTACATGTGCCAGCACTACGGGACTATATGTAAACGAAGCTTTAACTACTGTTACTGCTGGTACTGGTACTCTTACGGCAGGTACCTATATAACAAGTATAACTGATGGTACACACTTTGTGGTTAATACCGCTCCATCTATTGCACTATCTGGTGCTACTGTCACTGTTTCAAGTGCGCTTTACACTAATAGTGGGTTGTTAAATTATACAACTACTGCCACTATTCAAACGACTGACCTTTTTAATTTAACCACATCTGGAAGTAGCCTGACAACGGCAACCTCGGCAACTACGCTAGGTGGTATCACCATGGGTGCGGGAAGTGTTACACTAGGTACTGCTTATACAGGTGCCATCGCAGCATCAGGAGGTACTTTAACTGTTGCTGGTGGTTCACTTACAACTACTCAAAGCATGACCTGTACTTTGGCACTATCAAGTGGTACAGTATCACTTGGAGCTAATTTAACTGGTAATGTTACAGTTTCTGGTACTGGTGCACTTACCGTAACTGCAACCTCAACCATTACTGGTAATCTTTCCCTTTCTGGTACTGGTTCAGTTACAACCAACGGAACAACAACTGTTACTGGTGACCTTACCATCGGTAATGGTACTACTGTAACACTTGGAACCAATGGTATGACAGTTTCTGGTAATCTATATATGACAGGTGGTACCTTGGCCTTAGCGGGTAATAATTTAAATGTGGCTGGAAATTTTGAGGGAAGTTCTGCCCCTACCCAAGCTACTGGTACTATTACTGGAACCGCCACAACTGGTACAATTACTTTCACTGCAACGGGTAACCTTGGCACAAGTGGAACTGTAGCAATTAATGCTGTTAGTGCGAGTTGCCTTGCTACTTTAGGAACTGGATATAATCCACAAAAGATTTGGGCAAACATTAGCACAGCTGGAACTTCTGGTACAGGTAGTAGTCCTGTTTTTATTATTACAACTGCTGCTCAGCTGGTAGGAAACACAGTATTCCCTACTAACGCCAGAATGAGAGGTGGCAACCCTGGTTTCTTTGACTTGAATGGCTATTCATTTTCGGTTGGTTATTTCCTTAATAGTTCCAACAATAATCTATTGGTAAGAGGTGGAGGTACTGCTGGCAATGGTAATGCAGTCCAAGGAACTAGCAATAGTGTTATTACTTTGAATGGACCAAGTTCTGTTAACTTCGGATCGCAAATATATTTTGACAACGCAGTGCCAGGCACAACCAATTTAGTGAATTTTAGCATGAATGAGGTTAGTGGTAATGCAGGTTCAAAAATCATGACCTTAAATAGTAATTTGTCTATAAATTCTAATAGTGTTCTATCTACTGGTAACATTTATTTGAATGGATATACGTTAACAGGTTCTAGTTTCCCTACAGGAAGTGCTACTTCTTGTATAGCGGAAGGTACTAGTGCAATAAATTATGCGGCAGGAAGCACTACTGGTGGCACTATTATAGTTACCAATCCATCTACCACGAGTATCATAGTGCCTATCGGGTACAGCACAGGTGGAACAACAGCGGCTTCTGCCACTTACACACCAGTGTCTTTTGCAAATACTACAGGTTCTCCGGCATCATACACAGTAGCCGTGGCACCATTAATAACTACCGATGTTATTACAAGTGCTAATTGTATACAAAATGAATGGTATATAACTTCATCTACTGCGAGTGTACATTCTGATATTACTTTTGGGGCAACATCAGCTACAGGTATAGCTTCAGGGTCTCAATTGGGTGTTTTAACAACTGGTAATACAGGTTATACAAACATCACAACAAACTTGGCAACTGCATCATCGTTTAATGCTACTACATTTATTGCTACTTTCAATGGTTACACCTTACCAGCAAATACTACCGCCAATTCATTTGTAGTTGGAACAAGTGGTGCGGTTTACCCTTTACCTACCCTTAGTAGTATACCAACTACAACAAGTCCACTAAACTCATCAGTGAATATAGGGTTAACGGGTACAAATATTTCTTCATTCACTTCTTCGGGTAAACCAAGTTGGTTAACGCTTAATTATACCAATTCAACTACAGGTTCTCTTACAGGAACTGCACAGTCAACAGGAAGCAGTACCTCAATAACCATCAATGCTAATAATGTTGCTGGTACTGCATCACAAATATTTACTTACACTGAAGCTAACGCTCCAAATATAACTAGTGCAACTACAGCAACTGCATTGGTGGGTGGTTCATTAAACTATGCTATCACGACCAGTTCTTCGGCCACATCTTATGGCATTACTGGTTCATTACCAACAGGATTGTCTTTTAATACTTCAACTGGAGTTATTTCTGGTACGCTGAGTGCTGGTACTGCTGGTAGCTACCCTGTTGGCCTTTCTGCATCTGGTCCTGGTGGATCCTCAACTGCATTTACGTTAACTATACAGGTATTGGATGTCCCTACGGTTACTTCTATCTCTCCGGCTACTGGTGCAGTGAATATTCCTGCTTCTGGTACGTTTAGTATTACTGTTACAGGAACAAACTTTGTTAGCGGTTACTCTACTGTTACTTGGGCTGGATCTTCTACGGGAGTTACTAGTGTTTCTGTTACTGATGCAACGCACATTACGGCTAACATCGATTATTCTTTGGTGGCGGGTAACGTTGCTTCAAGTACTCCTGCGGTAGGTGTTACCAATGCAAGAACCAATGCAAGCCCAACCACGCCGGCTACTGTAAGTAGTGCTTCAAATACCACCCCTTACACCATTACAGTTGCCACACCTACGGTTACTGCTGTTTCTCCTGCTGCATCTGTAATAGGAGGGCCAACAATGACAGTAACTCTAACAGGTCTTAACTTTATATCAGGCGTTTCTGCTGTAACATTTGCAGGTTCAACTACGGGTGTTACCACTACCTATGTAAGTGCAACTTCACTTACGGCTACCCTTTCTTCTTCGGTTTTTGCAAGTGCAGGTACTAAAGTTATCGGTGTAACAAATTCGGTGGGTAATAACTTATCTGTTCCTGCCACAGTAACCACAAACTTTACAGTGTATGCAGATGGAGCTGTTTGGACATTAAGTTCTGGTACGCCTACCACTGCAACGTCTTCAAACGTTACAGCTGGTACACTTACAATTGCTTCTGGTTCTACTACCATAAAGCCTTTTAATACGACTGCTGGAAATACGAGTGTATCTTTCACTGCTTCTGGATTAAAATATACACCAGCGTTAACTGGTGCTGCTGGTAATGCAAGCGTTACATGGCCAGTTGATGATGTGAATACCATAAACACCCTTTTTGATGGAGTTGTAACTACTACCGGTCCTAATAGTTACACCAGATATATCGAATTTGATGTTCCAACTAAAGCAGGTTATAATTTTACAGTGAATAATATTACTCTTCCTATTACCAACTTCTCAAGTACTGTTGGATTTAAATATTCGATAGCTTATTCTTTCGATGGTTTTACAACATCTGGAGGGGTGCATATTATGGGTACAACACCTACACTTGGTAATGGTGCTCTTTATAACTACACCTATACAACACCAATTATTGTTCCTGATGGTACAACGCTAAGTGTTAGGGTTATACCTTACACAGCCAAAAATACAGCTTTGCCTACTAGTTTTGGCACTACTCCAGCAGGGTCATATATATATGTTTCTAATGTGGTTATAGCTGGTACTACATCTGCCTCTTATGGTTCACCGGTATTTAGTCCGGCAGTACCTTCAACTGTTAATGGTGATGCTGCTATAACCTATACTTCTGGTTCGCCACTATATACCATTGCAGCAACTACTGTATCTGGTCATGCACCTAGCTATTCTGCAACGGGCTTGTCTGGAACAGGATACTCTCTAGATGCAACTACAGGGGCAATTACAGGAACATCAGCTACATCAGGTGGTGGTAATTTTAATGTAACCTTTACGGCCGATAATGGTAATTTATTCCCTACTGTATCTTCAGCTGTGAATTTCATTATTGATGGTATCCCATTAACCCCAACCACCACCAGTATCTCGCCTACAACAGGTGCTGTTGATGGAGTTGGCTTTACAATCACTGTAAACGGTACAAACTTCGTAAGTGGAAAATCAGCTGTTACTTGGAATGGTACGGCATTAACAACTACTTATGTAAGTGCTACACAATTAACAGCAACTGTTCCAGCATCGTTGGTTGCTGGTTCAAGCATCAGTTCTGGTACTGCGACACCAAGTGTTGGGGTTTACAATACGGGTGCTGTAACGCCTGCTTCAAACAACCAGACTTACACCATAACCAACATTACGCCTACTTTAATAGCATTGTCACCTTGTGGTATCAATGCAGGTAATACTGGCTTCACGTTGTCAATATATGGCACTAACTTTACCTCAGCCTCTAAGATTACTTGGAACGGTACACTGTATGGTAATACCACTTTTGTAAGTACGCGTCAAATTACAGCGAACATTAGTGCATCTGATGTTGCAACTGCTGGTTCTGCAACCGTAGGGGTAACCAATGTTTTCCCTAGTGCAGGTTCTTTGAGTTCTGCAGCTACAATTAATTTTATAATAGGTAATGCAACTTCTACTTGGTCTACCACCTCTTTAACGCCTAGTACCACAGGAAGTGTAGTTGGTACCAATACAACACTAAATGGTGCGGTTGTAGCTGCTACAATTGGTGGAATTTATTCTTATGGTCAAACCACAAGTACAGCTTATTCTGGTGATGGCGGTAATGCTACTCCAGATGCTACTTTTGTTGGGTTATCTACAGATAATACTACCACTTCAACAATAGCCTCAACAAGGTCTATTGATTTTAAGGTTACTCCGGCAACACAAAAGGATATGACCATTTCTGCTATTACTATTCCTATGTACACAAATGGTAATGCCATGTGGTATTCTGTTGGTTATTCTACTGATGGCGTTAATTTTACCAAGATATCTACTGCATCTAATTCAGTAGGTTTAACTGTTACACCACCTGTAGGTACAGGTGTGGCAACTACGGGTGGTAGCACCAACGATATACAGCTTAGCTATACTACAAGTAATAATACACCGAATACGGTAGTTACTAATTATGTTTTTGCAACACCTTTATCGGTTACAAGTGGTAACACATTCACCCTAAGGGTTATTGTTTGGAGAAAAGGCGGTTCGACAACTTCAACAGTCAATATTGGGTCGGTAAGTATAGTTGGCAATACAACTACTGTTGCAACACCTTACGCCCCTGCAATTACTAGTTTGGCAGATGGTAGTACGGCGGTGGATGTATCTTTCACTGCACCTAGTTATACTGGTACTTCTGCTATCACTTCTTATAAGGTATATGCTTATGCCAATGGTAGCACTACTGCTGCTACCTCTGTTTCTGCAAATGTTTCAAGTTTAACGCTGCCTTACCATATAAATGTCACAGGTCTTACAAACGGAACTAGCTACGCTTTCAAGGTGTCTGCAACCAATGCTTCTGGAGAAGGAGCACTGAGTGCCCTTTCAAGTACTGTAGTACCTTCAAACACTACTACTTGGACAGTAACCGGTGGTATTGGTAGTTGGGATCATGGTGACCCGGATTTGGGTGATCAAAATGCTGTTATTAACGGAAACTTTGCATTGACAAAGGCCTTGAGCAGCTTGAAATTAACAGTTGCCAGTGGTGTTACTGTTTCCACAAACAATTTCAACTTTACTGTAGCTGGGAACTTCGATAATAATGGTACCATTTCTGGAACAGGTACATTATTATTAAATACCACTGCTGCTCAAACCATTACAGGTATTGGTACAGTTGGAAACATCACCATAAACAATACTTCTGGTGGTGTATCTGTAACAAGCGGTAGCAACATGCTAAATATCACTGGTGTACTTACCTTACAAACTGGTGTATTAACCACAAATAGTAACGTTACTTTCAAATCAACAAGTATTGCCAATACAGGTATATTGGCTGCTATAGATGGTACAATAAATACAGGTTCTGTTTCAGGAACTGTTGTTGTAGAGCGTTATATTCCTGCTGGCTTCCGTGCCTACAGGGATTTGGCTCCTGAAGTGAACAATGCTGGTACTGTCTTTAATAACTGGCAGGAAGGTGGTTTATTCACAAGTGGTAAGGGTATATTCATCACTGGTCCTAGTTCAACGGATGCTGTAATAGGAGACTATAGTACACAACCTTCTCCTAATGCTACTACTGGTTTAGACTACAGCATCAATGGTAATGCTTCAGCATTTACTTACACCAACTCAACTGCTAGCTGGAATTCGGGAATAACCAATACTAAAACCACCTCTCTGTATCCTTTCAGTGGTTACAGGGTCTTGGTTAGGGGTGACAGGAGTTTCAATCTGGCAACCACGCCAATTGTAAACTATTACAATCTTGGTTTACGCATGGTGAATGCAACTGTATTACGTGCCACGGGAAATTTGGTTACCGGAACGGTTACTTACGCTACAAGTGGTGTTACCAATGCTTCTGTAGGTTCTACCTATCAAACTTCAGCTTATGGCTTGAATGGAACAACTAATCTGTTCAGCATGATTGCCAATCCTTATGTTTGTCCTATTTTATGGGGTACGGGTACGGGCACAAACAGTAGCACTACCACGGTGTATGGCGCATCAAGCGGTATCAATGGCAGCTACTGGTATTTAGATCCAACCTATACTGCAACGGGAACTTATCTTGCATATAATGCGTTGACTGGTTTCTCTTCTACAGGTTCAAGCAATACACACGTGCCAACAGGTTATATTCAACCAGGTCAAGCGGTGTTTGTACAAACAAGTGCAAGCAGCCCAACAGTTGTATTCAAGGAAACAGCCAAGGCTTCTAGTTCTACCAAGACTTCTGTATTTTGTGCTACAACTTCATTGAGTAAAATCTATGTAAGTCTTGATAAATTGAATGCAACAACCGGAAATTACAACCGTATGGATGGTGCAGCAATGGCATTCAGCGAAGGATTTACCAATGTGGCTTACGGTCCTCAGGATGCGGTGAAATTCGGTAATACAACCGATAACCTATACATCATAGATAAGGGTATGAACCTGAGTATTGATGGTAGGTTACTAGCAACTGCCTCTGATCAATTACCTCTTGCTATCAGCAAGGTTAGCGGTACGGCTTACCAATTGGTTGTAGATGCCAATGACTATGTAGCCAATGGTTTTGCACCTTACTTGGTGGATAGCTACAAAGGAACCACTACTGCATTGACAAGTGGGGTGAATACCATCAGCTTCGCAGCAGATGCTTCAATTGCTGCTTCATTTGCAACAAGGTTCAGCATTGCCTTCAAGCCAACTACCTTGGCTGTGAACAGTATGGTAGCCAGTGCAACCTTCAACAACAAGATAGCAACCATTAACTGGAATACGGTAGGAGAAAAGGGCGTGTCAAGGTTTGAAGTTGAAAAATCTACTGATGCAAAAGCATTCACCAAGATTGGTCAGGCAACAGCGAAGAATACTGCAACTGCATCATACACAACAACTGACAACACTGCAACGGCCGCAACCACTTACTATCGTATCAAGGCAATAAGTGAAGTAGGAACAGTAAGCTATAGCAACGTTGCTAAACTAACCACTAATAACTCACCACTAACAACTTTCAGCTTGTATCCAAACCCACTAAAGGGTGGCAGCAAGGTGTTGAACATCACAATGGGTAATGTTGCTGCAAGTAAATACACCGTAACCATAACAAGTGTATTGGGACAAAAGGTACATGAGGAAGCAATCAGCCACCAAGGTGGTAGTGCAAGCCATGCAATAACCATCACTAATACATTGGCGGCGGGGACTTATAGTATAACTGTAAGGGATGCTAGCAATCAATCTGTTTATCAATCAAACATATCAGTTCAACCCTAAACAACAATAAGTAAGTGCTGCCGGAACGGGCAGCACTACTACTTTTAAAACATTAAAAAAATAATAGAATGATACAAGTTATTAAAAGGTTTAAATTGATAGGGTTCGCTATAATACTGGGCGTATGTTTTACGTCTGTTTCTGTGAATGCGCAAAGCCCAGCCGATGATCCAGGTATTGGCGGTCCTGGTTCACCAGGCAATGGTCCTGGTGGTGACGGAGGACCAATCGTGCCTTTTGATGGTGGGATGAGCTTGATGCTTGCTGCATCAGGTATAAGTTATGCCGCTAAGAAATTGAGAGGAGTAAGCAAAATCTAAAGAAATAATAATAGTAGTATTTGATTTTATCTCTACTAAAGAATTTCCTTTCTAATCATATTGACATTTGCAACAGCCACCGACAAAGTCGGTGGCTGTTGCATTATGACTACTTAAGTACTGGTTGTTCGATCTTACTAAATATTAGCGAATCAAAACCAAATAGAACTATACATAATGGTTGTACTATAACTCATAACTGTTCTCCTTATCTATGCTTACTGTTTTGATACTCAGTCGGCGTCATGCCAAACTGCTTTAGGAAACTCCTGCCAAAGTTGGTTTGTGAACTGAATCCTACTATTTGTGCCACTTCGTAAATCTTGTTATTGCCTTCTGCCAATAGTTCTGCGGCCCTTTTTAAACGCGTTATGTTAATCAGTTCATTGGGAGAAAAGTTAGATATTGACTTGATTTTACGATATAAGGTCGGCTTGCTCATAATCATAATTTTTGCCAAATGCTCTACATCCAGGTCTTCATCTTCCAGGTTATCATATATGGCTTCAGTAAGTTTCTCCAAGAAATGTTCATCCGATTTCGAGTAGGCAATACTCTTGATATGCACCAACGGCGACTTGGCAAAGTAGTCCTTGATCTTATCCCTATTGGCCAACAGGTTGGCAATCTGTACATGTAGATATTCTGGCGAAAATGGCTTTTCTATATAGGCATCCGCACCCAATTCCAGTCCTTCAATCCTTGACTGTAACGTGTTTTTGGCAGTTAATAAAACAACAGGAATATGGCTATAATCGAAGCTTGTCTTTATTATCTTACAAAACTCAAAGCCATCCATGATGGGCATCATCACATCCGAAATAATTAATTGTATGGACGCGTCTTTCAATATATCCAATGCCTCTTGCCCATTTAAAGCCGTAAGTACCTGATATTTTTCGCTCAAATCATCCGAAATAAATTCCAGCATTTCTTCATTATCATCTACCAATAATATCGTTCGTTTCATGTTTAATTAGTTGAGAGTCAAAAGTCGATAGTCGTAAGTAAAAAGTCCTAAGTTGTTAATAGCTCAATACTATTGACTATCGACTTTCAACTTTCGACTATTGTTTTACTGGTAATTTTAATACAAACACATTCATTTTTCCATCCCCTGACTTATCCAATGCCAGTGTTCCATTGTGCAATTGCACCAGCGAACGGGATATTGCCAACCCAATGCCTGTTCCCTTTTGTTTCTCCGTTTCTTTTAGTCTAAAGAACGGTTGGAAAACTTTCTCACTCATGGCTTCGGGTATTACAAAGCCATCATTTTTAATGGTGATGGTGAAGTAATTATCCTTTTCAATAGACTCCAACTCTATACTAACAGTAGTAGCCGCATATTTTACCGCATTGCCAACTATATTATATAATATTTTATCTACCGCATCAATATCTGCGTATGCAATGATATTGTTTTTTAACAAGCGCAACTTAAAGTTCAACTTCTTCTCATCAGCCACAGGTTTAAAACTACTATACGTTTCTTCAAGTAATGCCGTAATATCAACTTCTGAAAAGTTTAGGCTGAAGCCCAATATCTCCGTTTGCCGGAAGTCTAAAAGCTGATTGCTCAGGTCAACCAACCGATTGGTATTCCGCTCCATCACCCTCAAATAATTCATAATATCTGGCGTATTCTCTCCCTTTTTTATCACCTTCTCCAATGGTGCTTTTATAAGGGTAAGATGCGTTTTTACCTCATGCGCCACATTGGTAAAGAAGCTCATCTTGGCTTCAAACACCTCTTTTTCTTTCGCCTTTTCAAACAGTTCAAACCTTTGTTTATTCTTGGCCTCAATCGATTTTTGGTAATACCAGATAATGGCGTAGATAATAAGGACTACCAGCAGAATATAGATGCTGTAAGCCCACGTACTCAACCACCATGGTGGGAGGATTTCTATTTCTAAGCTTGTTTCAATGCCAGCCAGCAAGCCTGCATTGGTGATTGCCTTTACCTTGAAAATATAAGTACCAGTAGATAAGTCAGTGAAATAAGCTTTCCTATTTGTTTTTAAATACGTCCAGTTGTTATCCAAACCTTCCATTTTGTAGGCGTACTCCGTCATTTCGGGCGCAGCATAACCAAGGGCGGCAAAATCTATACTCAGTGTTGATTGGTTATGGTTAAGCGTAATCTTCTTTGTATTGATAATGGATTGACTAAGTGGCGAGCCTTCTTCTCCCGCAATGATATCCTTATTAAAAACCTGCAAGCCTGTAATGTAAATGGGCGGCACAAAATTATTGTCAACAAACTCCTTTGGATTAAAACTAATCATCCCTTTCACACTGCCAAAATACATCCTTCCGTTGGCATCCTTATAAGCAGAGTTGAAATTAAATTGGTCATTAAGCAAGCCATTAACGGTGGTATATACCTGCATTCTATTGGTCATTGGATTAAACCTGACCAAACCCTTAGAGGTAGAAAGCCAAAGGTTGTTTTTCTCATCTTCCAAAATACTCAACACAAAATTACTCGGCAGTCCATCGGCGGTTGTATAGGTAATAAAGGATTTGGTGGCCGCATTAAACTTGCACAAACCACTTTCTGTGGCAAACCATATTTGGTGCTTGCTATCTTCAAAAATGCTATTCACCCGGTCATTAGGTAGGCCTTTAGAATTGGCGGCACTGTACCTGAAATTGCCGCCCATCTTGGTTTTAGTGTTATAATAATAGATACCATTACCATAAGTGGCAGCCCAAATAGTGCCTTCATTATCCTGCAATAAATAGGAATACCAATTGTTCAATGGCATTCCATCCAGCAAGGAGAAATCATCTTTACCAGTATTGTATTTATAGGCACCAATGGTTGTTCCTATAATAATATCATTGGTATGTGTTTTAGCCAAACAGTAAATAAAATCACTGTGCAAATGATATTTGTCAATGCCTGCCCGATAATGTTTCTTCACCAATCCAGTCTTAATGTCCATTACATCAAGACCGTGTTCAAAAGTGCCAATCCATAAATCATTTCCGTTCACCAACAAGCCATGAATGTTGGTGTAGGCAATAGTTTGAGTATTAGCCGATGGTTTATAACAAGTGAATTTGCCTGTTGCGGCATCCATTTTGTTCAGTCCAGCATCTTCGGTACCAATCCACAGATTGCCTGTTTGATCTTGGTGAATTTCCCTTACCACATTGCCACTCAATCCATTCTCACCTGTTTTAGGAAATAACTTGTTGAAGGGAGTATAAGGTTTTGAATAATAGTTGATGCCACCAAAGTAAGTGCCAGCCCAGATGCCCCCCTCTTTGTCCTTGCAAAAACAATAGACGGCATTGTCGGTGATGGAGTAGGGGTTATTGTATTCTTTTTGTAGATTGATGGCAGATTTTGCATCTGTATGATAAACAAAAATGCCCGATTCGGTAGCAATCCAATATTTCGATGGAGATACTTCTACAAAATTCCGTACAAATATTTCTGCATGGTTGGCATCGCCAGAAAAAATGTCTTGATAGGTATTTGTAGCCACATCAAAAAGCTTGACCCCTTGTGTAGCAGTGCCAATAAGAATGGTATTGGTTGATGTTGGATATATTTTTTGAATCCAATGGGTAGATTGTGGAGCATTAATAAATACATTATACTCCGTAAATCTATTGGTTTGATAGTTATATTTCTCTAGTTTTCCATCACCTGTACTCGCCCAGAAATCACCATCTGGGGAAACGCAAATTGAGGTTGCACCAACAGGGTATTTAGTATAATTAATGGGTTTATTGTCAATGGCTTCTTTATACTTAAAGAGGGTAGCCCCCATTATAAACCACAAGTTATTTTGATGGTCTTTACATACATCATTCACCAAATTATTGGCAGTAACCGTAAGTAACGAAAACCGTTCCTTATCAGCATTATATTGGTAAAGACCCCGCTCGGTAGCCACCCACAAAACGCCATAGGCATCTTCAAAAAGACTTCTGATAAAATTGCTCCCAATGCTGGTTGTATCGTTCGGTATGTTCCTGAATATCTTAAACGAATAACCATCAAACCTATTCAGTCCATCCTTTGTGCCAAACCACATAAAGCCCTTGCTATCCTGTAAAGTGCAGATAACCGCACTATTAGACAAGCCATTTTCTACCTGATAATGCCTGAAATAGTATGCCTGACTGTTTGCTTTTGATAAGCAAACAAGCATAAAAACTAACGATAATAAATACTTAATGTAAGACAAGCAGTTAAGTTTAGTGCTTAAGATAGAGTTATCAAAAATAATGTTTTGTATAAGTAAATCCTTCGGGAAATTAAAATGATATGTTTTGAAGAAGTTTTGAGACAATATGAATAATCCATTTGGAGAAAAGAAACCAATTTTACACTTTGATTAACAAACGATGTAAAGTGCTTGGCATATCGATTTATTAGTTTGCCTTTTGGCACTTTAAAGTAAGTCTGTTCCCAGAAAAGTTCTACCCATCAATTTTTATTTCAACACTTTAAAACTTGCTTATGAAGAAGTATCTACAACGTTGGTGTCTTAAACGATATGCACCAATGCTTTTAACGGTCATTTTATTGTTTACAGTCAACCTTGCAAATGCACAGGAAACTACTAAGGTTTCTGGCATGGTTACTAATGCGGCTGGTTTGCCTTTGCAGGGAGCTTCAATTCGCATTAAGGGTTTTGGCAAAACCACACTTACAGATGCAGAGGGCAAGTTTTCCTTCTCAGTACCCAAAAATGCAACAATCACAATCGGTTTTATTGGTTATGAAAGCAAAGAAATAAAGATAGATGGCACCACGCCTATTTCTGTATCCCTTGCCGTGAAGAATGAGGCGTTGGATGATGTGATTGTAGTAGCCTACGGTACTGTAAAAAAGAAAGATTTAACTGGTGCGGTATCTGTGGTGAATGTAGGAGAAGCTAAAAAGTTCAGCACTAATGATGTAGCGCAACTATTACAAGGCCGTGCGAGTGGTGTTCAAGTAAATAGCGATGGGCAACCGGGTTCTGTGCCAAGTATTCGTATAAGAGGTTTTGGGACATTTGGTAATGCACAGCCATTATATGTCATAGATGGTGTACAGGTAGGTACGGTTGTGAGAGATTTTAATCCGAATGATGTTGAATCAATTCAGGTGTTAAAAGACGCTTCTTCCGCTGCATTGTATGGCTCTGCGGCTGCAAATGGGGTAATCATCATTACTACCAAACAAGGCAAGAAGAACTCTGCCATGAAAGTTGAATACAATGGATATTATGGCATTGATGAAGTTTGGCAATTAACCTCGGTAACAAACAGGTTGCAATACCAGTTGCTTAATAATGAAGCCCGTACCAATGGCAATGTTAATCTGGCACCTGGCAATAACCCATTGTCTACAAAGTACATTACAAATACAGATGTTAACTGGCAAAAGGAAGGCTTGAAGACAGGAAAGAGACAGAATCATAATGTTTCTTTTTCTGGTGGGGGTACTAACAATACATACAATATGTCGCTGGACTATTTTGATAATACGGGTACTTATGTTGGTAATGGACCAACCTATAACCGTTACACTGCAAGGATAAATTCTACTGCCGAGAAAGGCATATTTAAGGTTGGTGAAAACATATTCTATGCACATTCGCATGAAAACAGTTTAACCTCAACAAGTGCTTACGAATTGGCTGGTGCACAAGCACCCTTAATTAATACATTAGTGTATGCCATACCAACCATGAAGGTTTACGACCCAAGTAAAGAAGGTGGATTTGGCGGAACATTGTCCGACTTGCAAGATGTTATTTCATTGAATGGCATTGGCGTTAACAGCCTTATTAAAAACTATGTGGATGTAGATAGGGTTTTTGCTAATGTATATACCGAATTGCAACTATTAAAAACAAGGGGGCATAGCCTGAAATACAAACTAAACCTGAGCTACGATAAAACAATTACCAGAGACTATGCCTTTAAACCAGCTTATGACTTGGGTTATTTCTTTCAGTCGCCCATTGCCAAGCTAGATGATAATTCTAGGACATTGACAACTTCATTGATTGAAAATACATTAACCTACAATAAAAGTTTCGGGAAGCATGGCGTAGAAGTTTTGGTAGGACAAACATTTACCAGTTCAGATGCCTTATTTAGATATGGACACAGCGAAGGCTTTACAAAACCTTACTTACCTAATTTGGACAATGGTCCTGATAATAAATCAGCATCTGGCTACTCAATTGAATCTGCAAAAGCTTCTTACCTAGCCAGAATAAATTACAATTTTGATAGTAAATATTTGTTTACGGCCAATATCAGAAGAGATGCTTCCTCTAAGTTTGGGTTAGCAAATAGGGTAGGCTATTTCCCTTCTGTTTCTGGGGCTTGGCGTATTAGCAATGAGGACTTTTTTAAAGTACCCAAAACAATTCTTTCAGATTTAAAAGTACGTGCTAGCTACGGTAGATTGGGCAACGACAATATTGGCGACTATTTGTTTCAAACCAATATTAATTCTGGTATTGTGTACACCTTCAATGACACAAGATACGTTGGAGGATTGCAAACAAGTGTGGTAGATAAAAACATTAAGTGGGAAGATCGTACCTCAAGTAATTTTGGCTTGGATGCGGTATTTTTAAAAGGCAAACTAGATTTCTCTGCTGAATATTACAATAATAAATCGTATGATATTTTGGTAGGTATTCCTATTCCGGCATCTGTAGGCTCAATAAATCAGAATCCGGTTACCAATGCTGCCACACTACAAAATGCGGGTGTTGAATTTTCATTAACCTATCATAAATCTAACGGAGAATTCACGTATGATATCTCTGCCAATTTAAGTACGGTCAAGAATAAGGTACTGACTCTTGGGGGTAACAACGAACCTATTGGTGGTGTTGGTGCACGTACACAGGTAGGTAGTGAAGTAGGGGAGCATTATGGTCTGGTGTATGATGGCATTTTTCAGAATGCGGCAGATCTTGCGGCAAGCCCTTCACAGTCCCTTTATAAGGCAGGTGTGGGTGATGTGAAATACAAGGATATTTCTGGTCCAAATGGCAAGCCTGATGGAATAATAGATGAAAATGATAGAACATTCTTGGGCAGTGGCATTCCAAGATATACTTATGGGTTTAATTTCTCTGCAAGTTATAAAGGATTCGATTTTACCTTGTTCGCATCGGGTAGTGCCAAGTTTTTAATCAACTCCAGATTTTATAAAAGCCTACATCATACAGCAGGCTCTGCCAATTATAGCACTGATATGTTGAATAGATGGACACCTACCCACACCAATACAGACATTCCTCGCCTCAACGAGCAAGATATAAATAACGACAGGGATTCTAATAGACCGGGTTGGTTACAGGATGGCACTTTCTTACGCATCAATACAATAGTTCTTGGGTATAGCATCCGTCCAAATACCATCAAGGGTATTACTAAAATGAGGGTGTATGTAACTGCACAAAACCTTTACACGTTTCAAAAGTATAAAGGCTATAATCCTGATTTCACGTCTGGAGTTTTTAACCCCGGTTATGATGATGGTTCTTATCCTAAACCAAGAACCTTTATGGCTGGTGTTCAAGTTGGATTCTAAATAATTTATTAAACTCATTAATCATAGGCATGAAAAAAATAGTAATCATCGCATCAATGGCAATTGCATTTGCCAGTTGCGATAAAAGGGTGGATTTAACCGATCCAAATCGTTTACCAGTAGAGCAGTATTGGCTTACAGAAAACCAAGCTTTTGATGCATCTACCGCTATTTACAATGCATTAGTTACCGATGGTGCTTACATGCGCTCTTTCCCTGGACTTACGGACAGTAGGGGAGATGATTTTAAAGGTGACAGCCCTTGGGCGGATTTAGTCTTGACAGGGCAGTTCATCATTCCATCCACCTCTGCTCCGGTACAATGGATTTGGAGAGACTTTTATAGCTTAATCTTTAGAGCTAACCAAGTTATTGAAAACGTGGGTAAAATGGATTCAACAATCCTAAGTGCGGATAAGAAAAAAAGAATTTTAGGGCAAGCCTACTTTCTACGTGGGTTGGCTTACTTTAATCTAGCCAATACATTTAAGATAATACCTATAATTACCAGTGTACCTAAAGACAAATCGGAGTATTATCCAAAAACTGCAACAGAAGATGTTATTTGGAATCAGATTTACAGCGACTTGCAAGCAGGGGAAACCATGTTGCCAATTTCTTATGATAATGTAGATGGATTGGATAAAGGACAAAAAGGTAGGGCTACCAAAGGTGCTGCGGCTGGTCTGTTGGGCAAAGCATATCTGTACAGAAAAGATTATGCAAAGGCTGCTACCCAATTTGAAAAATTCTTTTCAGGAGAATTAAAGAACGTATATAGCTTAATGCCTGACTATCGCGATAACTTTAAGGATGTCAATGAAAACAATGCTGAATCATTATTTGAGGTTCAGTTTTCAGAAACAGGCGGCACTGTTGACAACTTTGCAGGAGATCCTAATGCTGCATGGAAACAAAATACTGCCTTGTCTATCACTTATGCTATGGATGGCAAAGGATTCTCGGATTATTTACCAACAAGGTGGATTTATAATGAATATAAATTGGAAAAGACTACTACAAATAAGAGCGATCCACGATTATTAGTGACCATTGCATCTTATGAACCAGACGATAATTCAATTTTAGCTTATGGAGCAGCTTGGACAAATCCAACTACCAGTATTTATCCAAGAAAATATACCAATGATGGTTTTGGCAACAAGGCTTATGAAACGTTCGTTTCATCAGGAATAAACTATCGTGTATTGCGTTATTCAGACATTCTTTTAATGTATGCAGAGGCACTGAATGAGCTAAATAGAACAGCAGAAGCCTATCCTTTTGTTCAACAAGTAAGAAAAAGAGCTAGTTTGCCAGACTTGGCTAAAACCAAACCCAATATGACACAAGACCAAATGAGAGAACAACTCTATCATGAAAGAGCCTTGGAGTTTTCGATTGAAGGACAAAGGATTAATGATATCATCCGTTGGGGTTGGTTGTATAATTCTACTAAACTGGCTGAGCTAAAAGCGCATGATGCCGATTTTAATACTTGGAAAGCAGGGCATGAGTATTTGCCAATTCCTCAATCAGAATTGGATGTAAACAAAAATTTATCACCTAATCCCGCTAATTAACTTTAGTAAGATTATAATAAGATTATTTATGAAAAAGAAATATTATCTGCTCTGTGCCATTATTCTATTGTTCATATTTCAGAGCTGCAAAAAAGATACGTACGTTGTCAATTTAAAAGATACGGTTGCCGTTACGTCTGCGACATGGGCAGACAATTTTGACGTGAGTTCCATAGTAGATATGTATAGTGCCGTTACCGCTTCTTCCAACTACCAGAAATGGGGCTCTTACAATGTTCACGATCCATCAATATTCAAGGATGGCGATTGGTACTATTGCTATACCACAGATGCTTCTTATGGTAACACAATCACTACCGATCAGCATATTCAAATCCGTAAGTCTAAAGATCTGGTACAATGGGTGTTTGTGGGTTGGGCATTTAATAGTATTCCTACTATGGGTGCAAATTATATTACCTCAAACAACGGTACACCATTCGGTAGTTTATGGGCACCTTACGTACTAAAGGTTGGCAGCGAGTATAGGTTGTATTATTCTTTGTCTTCTGCTGTTTCTAAATTGAGTTGCATTGGGTTGGCAACTTCAACCAGTCCTACAGGTCCTTGGATAGAGAAAGGTATTGCTGTGGGAAGCAAGCCTAGTGTTGCTGGTACAAACGCCATCGATCCTACTGTAACTGTAACGCCATCCGGGGATCATTGGATGATTTATGGTTCTGCTTATGATGGTATTTATGTGGTAAAACTAAATGCGGCCACAGGATTAGCCGAAACTTCTGGAAATCTTGGTGTTCGTATTGCCAACCGTGGTTTCACAGGTGGTAAATACAATGGCAATATCGAAGGCCCAGAAATTATTTACAATCCTACCCTGAAGAAGTATTTCTTGTTTATGGCTTATGATTGGATTGATACAAAATACAATACCCGTGTGGGTAGAAGCGATAACCCCAATGGTCCCTTCTATGATTTTAATGGTGTCAATATGAATACCAATGTCGATCATGGGCCAATGATTGTGGCACCTTATCAATTTATGGGTCACGGAGGATGGCAAGGTGTATCGCATCCTGCTGTTTTCAGCGATGGTAATGGTCAATATTTTATTGCCAATCAAGGTCGTCCGCATACAGATAAATACTTTATGGATATGCATGTTCGTAAGTTATTCTGGACTGTCGATGGATGGCCGGTTGCCTCTCCAGAGCGTTATGCCAATGTGCCTCAAACAGATGTTGCATCAACAGAAGTGGCAGGCAATTGGGAGGAAATTGTGCTTGGATATACGGTAGTGGTGGGTTATGCCAATGAACAGACCGATCCCCAAATGCAAACCGCGGTAGATTTGGTATTATCTGCTGATGGAACAATTAATGGAAATGCTACCAACAAATGGACGTACAACGCACCTTTGCTTACCTTGAGTTGGAATAATGGAGTATTTCTAGACAAGGTAATAGTATCAAGAGAAAGGGATTGGGAGAATAATATAGATAGTAAGCTGGTTTTTACTGGGTTAAATGCAGGTGGAACAGCCATTTGGGGTAAGAAGAAATAAGAAGAACTCCCAATTAAATAGCTGATTGGATGTCAAACCAAGCACGAGTAGATATCAACCCAAGTACAAGCAAATGGCTGATAAATTAGGGTTGGATGTCTGGCTTACTTAATGACAATGGAAATAAGATCAGGTAATCCCTATAAGGGTTTGAAACCCTTATAGGGTTGGCAATTTATATTTTAAAGAGAAAAAATTATTTTTATCCATCAACCCCGTTTTTAAATTCTATATCTATTATTGTCCTTTTGAACCGAAACATTAATTAAACATAAAAGTGAGGAACTATCATGAAGAACAATAAGGGATTTAGAAGTTTGATAACCGCGTTTGCTGCCTCGGCTATTCTTTCTGCCAATGCACAAACCAGTATGCCATTAACCATTAAGGCGAACGATTTAAAGGCAACCATCCAACCAACGATGTTCGGTGTCTTTTTCGAGGATATTAATATGGGTGCCGATGGTGGTTTATATGCAGAACTGGTCAAGAACCGTTCATTCGAGTTTGCCAATCCTTTAATGGGCTGGAAGGAACAAAGGCAAGGCGGTGGTAGCAATGTTTTGATAGTAAATAGAAATGATCATAGTGCCAACCCTCGTTTTGCTAGGGTTACCGTGGGTGCTTCAAAGCCTTATGGCCTTACCAACGAAGGTTTTAGGGGTATGGGCATTAAAAAGGATGATGGATATGATTTTTCTATTTGGGCTGCCAGCCACGATGGGAATTCTACTACCATTAAGGCTGAATTGGTTTCTGCAACAGGGGAGAAGCTTGGCAGTGCATCGGTAGCAGTTTCCGGTACTGAATGGAAGCAATACAAGGTAAGTTTTACTGCAATCGCCACCGAGCCTAAAGCAAAATTGAATGTGTGGTTTGAAGGTAAGTCTGTTGTTGATGTGGACATGATTTCTTTGTTTCCACAAGATACCTGGAAGAGAAGACCCGGTGGTTTGCGTGCAGATTTAGTGCAATTATTGGCTGATATGAAGCCGGGATTCATCCGCTTTCCCGGTGGTTGCATCGTAGAGGGAAGGGACTTGGTAAACCGTTATCAATGGAAGAAAACGGTTGGTAAGGTAGAAGACAGGGAAGTGATGGTGAACCGCTGGAACATGGAGTTTGCCCACCGTCCAACGCCCGATTATTACCAATCCTTTGGCCTTGGCTTCTTCGAATATTTTCAAATGGCAGAAGATATTGGGGCAGAACCATTACCAATCCTTAATTGTGGCATGGCTTGCCAGTTTAATACCGCCGAAGTGGTAGCAACCGAAAACCTGGATCCTTATATACAAGATGCTTTGGACTTGATTGAATTTGCCAATGGTAGCACCGATACCAAATGGGGTAAACTCCGTGCAGATATGGGGCATCCTTCTCCTTTTAACCTAAAACTGATGGGCGTAGGTAACGAAAACTGGGGACCTCAATACATAGAACGGGTTAAGATTTTCACCAAAGCCATCAAGGATAAATATCCAAACATGAAGTTGGTTAACAGTTCTGGAACCGACCAATCTGGCGAAAGGTTCGACTATTTAAACGGAGAACTTAGAAAGATGAATGCAGACATTATTGACGAGCATTATTACCGTGATCCTAATTGGTTTAGGCAAAATGCCAGAAGGTATGATTCGTACGATCCGAAGAGTTCTAAGGTTTTTGCAGGAGAATATGCCGCACAAAGCAAGGGCATTGCCAGCATTGATAATAAGAACAATTGGCTTTGTGCTATGTCTGAAGCGGCGTTTATGACGGGCTTGGAGCGCAATGCGGGTGTGGTTTACATGGCATCTTACGCCCCATTGTTTGCACACGTTGATGGTTGGCAATGGACGCCAGACTTGATATGGATGGACAATTTAAGGAGTTATGGCACACCAAATTATTATGTACAGAAGTTGTTTTCGTTGAATAAGGGCTCGCAAGTGGTACCCATCTTATTAAATAATGATGTGGTGGCTGGTCAGGATAGTTTGTTTGCAACGGCAAGCATCGATCATCAAACAAATGAATTATTGATTAAGGTGGTGAATACTTCTGATAAAGACATCACCAAACAGTTTGTTTTTGAAGGCATCAAGAAGCTGGATGCTAAGGGAATGATTACTTTGCTAAAATCTAATGATCTTTCCAAAGTAAACTCATTGGATGACCCAAAATCGCTTAGTCCTACAGAAACGGTGCTAAATGTGACTGGTAAAAAGATGGATATTGTATTACCAGCCTATTCAATGCAGGTTATAAAGGTTAAAATTATCAATTAGGCAAGTAATACCAGTTAACCGTAAACAATTATCAGTAATCAGTGAAAAAGGATGGTGTTAAGCGACAATCGGTGTAGGATTAACGTTGTATATGTTTGATTTTTAGGGTGCAATGAAGCTCATTACTTAAAAAAATTTTTTTTACCTATGCTACTGAAATTCCGGGCATAAAAAAATGTTTTTTAGCTATGCTGCTGAAATTCCTTAGGTAAAAACTTTTTTTTAAGCTTTTCTCAATAATATTATAGGCTAAGATGTACTGCGGTTTATATGTTTTTGGTGGTGATTACCATAGGAAAGGATATATTGCGATAAATTCAAAAACAACTATGGTAAGTTTATCAATCATAAAACATCGTTTAAAAAAGACTATTGCAATCCTTTTTGTTGTGGCAGTTTTGTATGGTCAAAAGGCTAATGCCCAATCATCAAATATCTCTGTTCACGATCCTGTCATCATCCAACAGGATAGCCTATTCCATATATTTTGTACCGGTCGGGGCATTGTTCATTGGTCGTCTAAGGACTTGATTCATTGGCAAAAAGAAAAACCTGTGTTCGATTCTCTGCCTTGGGCAATCAAAGAGATAACTGGTTTTAAAAACCATATTTGGGCGCCGGATATCAGTTATTACAAAGGGCAATATCACCTGTATTACTCCATCTCAACCTTTGGAAAGAATAATTCTGCCATCGGGCTTGCCACAAACCTTACTTTAGATGTAAAGGATAGCAATTATAAATGGATGGATCAAGGCAAGGTATTTAGGTCGTATGCGGGAAAGGATAGGTTTAATGCCATTGATCCCAATTTTATCTTAGATGAAAATGGAAGGCCTTGGCTAACCTTTGGCTCGTTTTGGAGTGGTATTAAATTGATTCAGTTGCAAGAAGATGGAACTGGGATAAACCCATTAAACAAAACTATTTACAGCATTGCAAGTAGGAGTAATAAGGATTTTGAAATGACGAATGCTGATGGAACAGATGCCGCCATTGAAGGGCCATTTATCTTTAGAAAGAATAATTATTACTATCTCTTTGCTTCCTTCGATTTATGTTGCCGTGGCGAAAAAAGTACTTATAGGATAGCGGTTGGTCGCTCTGCCAAGATAACTGGTCCTTATTTGGATAAAAATGGCACGGATATGTTGCATGGTGGAGGTTCTATCCTAGCTTCTGGCGATGCAAATTGGTATGCAGTTGGTCATAACGGTGTTGCTGTTTTGAATGGCAAGGACTATATCATTTATCATGGATATGATGTGACAGATAATGGAAAATCAAAACTGATACTAAAGGAATTACTTTGGGATGAAAATGGCTGGCCTGTGATTGCTAAAAACTAGTTAGACAAGTTGAATAGTACTGGTTAACTGACTGAAAAATAAAATATAACATAGGATTATTAACTATTTTAAGTAAAATTGCAGTTATAATGAAGTAACGAGTATGGATAAGCGGACAAGTTTTAGTTGGAGCGAGCAATGTGAACCGCAT
>JANYEU010000082.1 GCA_025362915.1 Chitinophagaceae bacterium
CATCCTTAAACACCCTTGCGCATCCAGACACAACCACCAAGTATGTGTTGACTGTTTATTATACCAAAAAGAATACCTGCCCCAAACCGAGTACAGATACAGTAACCATTACTGTAATACCAACCGTAATTTTAAGTGCGGGTAATGATACTACGGTGGTGGTAAACCAACCATTGGCATTTATGGCAAAAGGTAATACAGATTTTTCCACTGCCAATTATTTATGGACGGCCATTAACAGTAACAATACTTATCTGGACAATAATGCCATATTTAACCCAACGGGCGTTTATGGATTGGGCGTAGATTCTATAACATATATAGTAAGGGCAACAATGAAAATAAGGCAGGGTTGTACGGCACAGGATACTATAAAAGTAGTAGTGTTTCAAACACCGCCTACACTGTTTATGCCAACTGCATTTACACCATCTGGCAATATAAATACCATAATAAGACCCATTCCTGTTGGGGTTTTAAACCTAGATTTCTTTAGGGTTTACAATAGGTTTGGGCAATTGCTATACTCAACTTCTCAAATAGGGGAGGGATGGGATGGTAATTTTAACGGAGTGGCACAACAAGCCGGGGGTTATGTTTATATGGTACAAGGAAGGGATTATAGGGGCAAAAGGCTTCCGTTAAATAAGGGGACTTTTGTTTTGATACGATAGATTAATAAATAGAATGAGTAAGATAATATTGATTACAGGTGCCACATCTGGTTTTGGAAGGGCAATGGCACACAAGTTTGCGAATGCTAAATATAATTGTATCATAACAGGAAGGAGGGCAGAAAAACTAACAGAAGTAGCCAAGGAACTGACTGATGGATATGGTATAAAAGTATTGCCATTGGTTTTTGATGTGCAGGACAAGAAGGCTGTATTTGAAGCAATAGAAACCTTGCCCAACAAATGGAAAGCAATTGATGTATTGATTAATAATGCAGGGCTTGCATTGGGAAGGGATAGCTTTGAGAACGCGAGCCTTGACGATTGGGAAACAATGATAGATACCAATGTGAAGGGTTTGTTGTATGTATCAAAAGCCGTAATTCCGTTGATGGTTGCCCATAAAAACGGACATATCATCAACCTTGGCTCTACCGCAGCAAAGCAAGTATATAAGGAAGGGAATATTTATTGTGCCACTAAGTTTGCGGTGGATGCCATCAGCCAATCTATGCGGATAGACTTATTGCCCAACAAAATAAAGGTTACGGCCATTCATCCTGGTTCTGCAGATACAGAGTTCTCTATTGTAAGATTTAAAGGAAATGATGCTAAAGCCACCGCTGTATATGATGGATTTGAACCCCTTCATGCAGAAGATGTTGCGGATATTGCCTTCTATTGTGCGTCATTGCCACCACATGTTTGCATCAACGATTTGGTGGTTACCTGTACTGCACAAGGAAGTCCTACACTCTTTTACAAGGAGTAATATTTTGAATCAAGGGAACAAAAACATTCTCACTGATATCTTCCTTGCTAATTATTTATTTTGCAAGCATAAGCAATCAATTTTCGCATGACACAAATAGATTGGATTGGTTTTATTGGCGTTACCATACTATTGGTAGCCTACTTTTTAAACCTTACAGATAAATTACAAAAAGACAGTATCACTTATCTGCTCCTCAACCTTTTTGGGGCAGCCATTGCCTGTACTGCATCGGTTCTATTAAAGTATCTGCCCTTTATCATACTAGAAGGTTGCTGGACAATAGTTTCTATTATTGGTCTGATTAATCATTCTAAAAACAATAGAATAACCTAAACTTACAATCAGACCAATTGCACTATTTCTTAATATCCTCATATAATGTCTGTATCAGCCCATCTGCCAAACCTATTTTAGGCACATATATTTCGGATATTGATGCCCATTTCATCACATTCATGTAAACAAGCAAGGCGGGTGCAATTACATCTGCCCGGTCTTCTTTCAGCTTGTAAACCCTTATCAAATCCTGTACACTTTGGTTGCTAAGCTCATTGTAAAAGTCTCTGAGTAATTGCAAACTAAGTGGCTTTCCTTCTTTCTTTTTACTGAGGGAAAAGATTTTATTGATGTTTCCACCGCTACCAATGGCCGTGATGGGTAAGGTAGATTTTGTATTTTCCTTTAGATGATCGCGCATTAAATTCCAAGATGACTCATCCACCTGTCCTTTTAATAAACGAATGGTACCAATATTAAAACTCTCCCTGTACTTCATTTTGCCATCCTCAAAAAAGGTAAGTTCGGTACTTCCCCCGCCCACATCAATGTAGAGATATGAATGCTGCTTATCGAGCATTTCGGCAATATGAGTTTGATTTATCATGGAGGCTTCCTTATCGCCAGACAATATCTCAATGGTAATTCCTGTTTCTTCCTTCACCTTTTTAATGATTTCCTTGCTGTTTTTTGCATCACGCATGGCACTTGTGGCGCAGGCACGGAAGTCGCTCACCTCATATACTTTTAGTAAATGCTTATAGGCTTTCATGGTTTGTATCAGCATTTCTACACGTTCATCACCAATTTCTCCCTTATCAAATACATCAAAGCCTAGCCTCAACGGTACCCGAACCAGGTTAAGCTTATTAAATTCTGGTTTTCCGTTTAGGTTTACAAAAACAGACGATATTAATAATCGTGCTGCATTACTTCCTATGTCTATCGCTGCTAAAGTCAATTTATATTGTTTTTTGATAAAGATAATGGTATGTTTCTATCTGCGACCGTATCCTCTTTTTCTCATTAGGAGATACGTAATTATTACTTAATGTCTTATCCAAAATCCTAGCCTTTACGTTATCGCTCAACTGGATTTGAATTATATCCTTCAACTCTTTTCTTATATTTTTATCCAAAATAGGTATGGCAGCCTCCAACCTATGATCTAAATTCCTAACCATCCAATCAGCCGAACTAATATATATTTTTTCCTTTCCGCCATTTTTAAAGATAACTACACGGGCATGTTCAAGATATTCATCTACAATACTGATGGCTTGAACATGGGTTTTTATTTTCTTTTTATCTACTATTGGAGAGAATATACCCCGCACAATCAGATGTATTTTTACCCCGGCTTCAGCTGCTTCATGCAATCTTTCTATTAGTTTTGAATCGCTAAGCGAGTTTACTTTTAGGGTAATGGAAGCTTTCTTGCCAGCTTTTGCGTGTTTTATTTCCTTTATTATCTGTGCCTCAAATGAAGAGCGCATGTTGGTTGGGCAAATCAATAATGTTTTGCATAGATGTAATTGGTTGGTACCTAATTTCCAATTCTCAAGATAGTTAAATAGGCGGTTTATATCTGCCATTACTGTTCGCTTCGCAGTTAGTAAGCAATGGTCGCCATATACCTGTGCTGTCTTTTCATTGGGGTTGCCAGTACTTACAAAGCCATATTGGATGATGCGTGCCCCTATCTTCTTTTTTATCACACATAGCTTTGCGTGTATTTTCATTTTGGGTACGCCTAGCAATACTTTAACACCTTCTTGTTCTAAAACTTCTTTCCATGCAAGGTTGGCTTCCTCATCAAACCTTGCTTTAAGTTCTAGCATAACCATCACTTCCTTGCCATTGCGGGAAGCATTCACCAATGCATTTATTACTTTAGAATTGGATGCAAGCCTATAAGTGGTAATCTTGATGCTTACCACCTGTGGATCCATTGCCGCTTCCCTAAGCAAATCAATTACGCTATCATAGCTATGATACGGAAAATTGAGCATCACATCCTTTTTTAGTATAACATCTGTTACACGTATGGCTCCGAGCAAATCAGGGTGTGTGAAGGGCTTGTTCCGGGTATTTTGCTCTGTAAACACATCAGGAAAATCCATGAAATGCCTATAGTTATGTATCCTTCCTCCAGGAATAATGTTGCTTTTATTGTTCAGGTTAAGTCTTCTTATCAAATACTCCAACAAGCCAGCATCCATTTCTTTGTCATAAACAAAGCGTACAGGCTTTCCTTTTCTCCTATTCTTAAGTCCTTTCTCAATCTTTTGCACAAAGGTTGTACTCACATCCTGATCTAAATCTATCTCTGCATCCTTGGTTATCTTAAAAACATGCGCATCAAAATAATCAAACCCAAAGTAGGAGAATATTATAGGCAGGTTGAACCTAATTACATCTTCCAATAAAATGATATTCTGTTCGCCTTCGGCGGAAGGTAGCAATACAAACCTACCAAAGGCTGTAACTGGGATTTCTATAAGTGAGTATTTCTGTTGGTAAGCATCATCCTTTTTACGCATCACCACACCTAGATAAATGCTTTTATCCCTTAGATAGGGCATTTGCGGTATGTTTTCTATTATAAGTGGTATTACGTTGCTACGTACCTGTTCATCAAAAAATTTCTTTACAAAAAGTTCTTGTTCTGCCGACAATTGTTTTTCATTGAGTAAAAATATATTATCGTCATTTAGTTCCTTAAGTACGCCCTCCCAAATGCGGTTAAACTCTGTTTGTTGCCTAAGTACATTGGAATGTATTTGTTCAAGGATGTTTTGCGGGTTATCCTCCATGTGCATGTTCAGGCGTTTGCGTTTTTCTGCAAACTCTACCATGCGCTTAAGTGTTGCTACCCTTACCCTGAAAAACTCATCTGTATTATTAGAAAAAATACCTAGAAAACGTATCCGCTCTTTTAGTGGCACAGAAAGATCATTTGCCTCCTGCAAAACCCGGGCATTGAAGCTGAGCCAACTTATATCTCTCTGGATTAACTTATTTTTTTCCATAAAAATTACCAATCTGCTTCACGGTTCAAATATAGGTGCAATAACCAACCGTTTAAGCGAAGCGTCAAAAAGCTTTGCACAAAAAAAGGGAGCCACCAATTTGGTGCCCCCCCTTTATAAAAAGTTTAATTAGAACGTTATATTATTTTACAAACTGAGCAGTAGCTGTTGTACTTCCACTTACAAAAGAAACAATGTAACTACCCTTGGTAAGGTTACTTACATCAACACTTGTTTGTGTTGCGCCTACTTGTACAGGATAGATAGCTAAAGTCTTACCAGTAATAGTAGTAATCTTTAATATAGATCCAGCAGTTGCAAGACCATGAGAAACGGTTGCACTATTAGTAACTGGATTAGGGGATACACCAATATGTAAGGAAACCTTGTTTATTATGGTAGCTATTCCGCTATAAGTGAACTTGCCATCAGTACTAATCATTTTTAAACGATAGTATTGTACAGCATTTAATGCACTTGGATCGGTGAAACTGTAAGAAGATGGTTTGTTATTAGCTATAACAGTTTTGATGGCAGTAAATGATTTCCCATCTAAACTTTTTTCAATTCCAAAAGCTTTTTGGTTTGTTTCAGTAGCAGTGGCCCAAGAAAGAACCGCACTGCCATTAACAAGAGAAGCTATTAATGATGATTTTAAAGTAACTGCCAAAACTGGTATACCAGGGGCAAATGAAACACCCCTAAATTGAGTGTTAGCCAAAGCGGTATCCAACACAACTGCAGAATCACCTTGCATAGGACCCAATGGAGGATTGTTAAATCCTGATAAATCGAATGCACCAAATAATTTCTTTGTAGACGTGGCAAAAAGTGCTACAGTATCGCCGGTATTATAACCAGTTAACCCTCTACAAGCAGCGGCATAAATGGAACCATTATATACCCAAGTGCCAGAAACCAAAGAATATTTTTGAATACCTCTTTCTACGATAGCACCATTGGTGGCATCATCAGCTATATACAAAACATCACCACCATTAACCTTTAATATTACAAACTGGTATGGAGAAGATTTAGTAGTTTTCAAACTGGCATATACAGTATCAACCCCTGGCAAAACTGTAATTGTACTGTCTGGTTTATCAATTGAGCCAATACTAGCAAAAGTTACAGATACAGCAGATGTACCTGCACCTTTAGGCAAGTATGATGACTGATAAGATGAATAAATTTTGCCATTGTAAACCCCTAATTCACGAGAATTAGGACTCCCTATTGTATTCTTGGTTTTATTATAAACCGAAACAGGTGTAGCTACCTTAGCTCCCAAATTGGCAGCATAAATACCAGAAGTACTGCTATTGAAGAAAAAGCTAGTGCCATCTTTTGAAATTACAGAACGAGGTGCATATCCAGTTTTTACACTTGCGTAAGGAAGTCCGGAAATAGCAGTACTGGTATTAACATTTCCAGCTTGATCAACAGTGCCAATCACACGTTCTGTTGAATTAAGCAAGTTTGCAACTTTTACAGTTGAAGTATCTGAACCAGCATTATAACCAGAAAATACTAAGTGAGTGCCATCAACTGAACGTGTGATAAATCCTTCAGTAGAACCATTTCCATAAGCAGTTAATAAATAATTACCTGCAGGAGCCGATCCAGACTTAGCGGGTAATGCAATAGATTGAACAACAGGAGACGATTTTGTAATTAAGGTAAGTGGGCTAATAAGATGTTCATCAAGAAATACTGGATAAGCCTTGGCACCTAAGGCTGTATCACCTGCACCTACTCTATAAATAACAATGTTGCCAGGTGTTAATGGACTTTGTGCTTTTGCAGCCATCAAGCTACAAATAGCAGCTACTAGTGTAAACGTTTTTTTCATAATTGTTCTTTTTTAAGTGTTAATGATACATGGTTGTTTGTTATATCCTCTGTAATTTAAAATCCCCAATTTGCAATTTGTGCAATGCAATATATTTACTAAAGCAATACAAACGTAATTACCGATAAATATATATTCTCGAAAACGATTTCATTCTTACAGGGTTAGTAATAAGTATTTACAATTGCAATATCATGGTTAAAAAATAGTTTATCAATAAATACATTCTTACTTCCCAACATTTACTTTCATTTATATTTCGTAGATACATTTTTGTTCAGATTTGCTTTCTTTGTCACGAAATATTCTTTCATATTATTAACTAAATTAATTTCATGTTTTTTATACTAAGTAAGCTTCTTTTCTTTTTTATACAGCCATTTAACTGGATATTATTTCTTTTCATTTTGCATCTGGTTACAAAAAACAAAAGAGTAAAAAAAAGATTTTTGATTGCAAGCATCATCCTTTTTGTAATGTTTTCTAACAGTTATTTACATAACGAAATAGAACTGGCAAGACAGGTGAATGAAAATGGGATTGAGGTTGGGAAACAATATGAGGTTGGTATCCTTTTGGGCGGCATGGCGGGCTATGACAAAAATAATGTAGGGCATTTTAGTGGGGCGGCAGATAGGTTTATCCAAACAAATATTTTATATCACCAAGGTGTAATCAAGAAAATATTAATTACAAGTGGTTCTGCAAATCTGGTGTATAAACAACTGGGAGAAGCCGATTTTATTGTGGAAGAATTAATTAAGTCAGGTGTTCCGGCTAAGGACATTTTAAAGGAAAACAAATCGCGGGATACTTATGAGAATGCCACTTTCTCCAAACATATCATAGATTCATTACACCTAAAAGGTCCTTTTGTATTAATCAGCTCAGCCTTCCATCTGCCACGTGCCATGAAGGTTTTTAAAAAAGTGGGTTTGCAGGTGATTCCGTATCCAAGTGCTTTTGTTGCTGTAAAAAAAATATATTCTTGGCAGGATTATATTTTGCCTTCGCTTAATGTGCTTATGGAATGGGATGGAACAATAAAGGAAATAATAGGCACGGTAGTGTATAAGATTACAGGGAAAGCGTAAGTTAGTTATCAGTGGTTAGTGGTTAGCTGGGAACAACCTAACTAACCACTAACCACTAACAACTAACAACTACTTCCACCGTATGCAGTTCCTTCAATTTATCTAAAGCTTCTTGCAGTCTCGCTTTGGGAATACCAATCTCTAGGATATTAAATAACTGGCTTTCTTGTTTTATTACCGTGCAGTTATATTGTTTTACAATCATCATCACCTCGTTCATCATGGTGTAATCGAACTGTAGTTTATAATTTATTTCAATGGGGTATTGTATGGCTGGCACCAATTGCAATGCCATTGCTGCCGACGATTTATAGGCATTTATCAATCCCGGTACGCCCAATAATGTTCCCCCAAAATATCTTACCACTACAATCAACACATTGGTTAGCTGCCTGCTATCTATGGCATTAAGTATTGGTTTCCCCGCCGAGCCGCTCGGTTCTTTATCATCGCTCACCCTAAAATTATTTCCATCAGTGCCTATGCGGTAGGCAAAACAATGATGCACCGCCTTGGGATGTTCCTTCTTCAATCCCAATAAAATTTTTTTAAAATCTTCCGCATCCTTCAAGGGGTAGGCATAGGCAATAAAACGGCTTCCCTTATCCTTATATTCTGCCACCGAAGGTTTATCTATTGAATAGAAATACACGTTTTTTCTAGTTAATGCTGATTGAGTAATGAGCAAGAATAATGATTAAATGATTTAAATGAAAGAAATGATTGATTTTCTCCGCATGTTATCTTTTTATTACCATCACAAAATAACCCTCATCGCTATGTTTCGCTCAATAGATTTGCCGATTAATTTTTATTCAATCAATAAGAAAAATGAAAAAGAATCTATTCGCCTTTCTGGCAATGTTGGTATTTGGTTTTAATACTATTTTGCTTGCGCAATCTTCCACAACCAATACCCCGCTAAAAGTAGTATTCATTCGTCATGGCGAAAAACCAAAGAAGGGTAATAACCTTACTTGCGAAGGGTTTAATAGGTCGTTACAGTTGCCCAAAGTATTGAATAACAAGTTTGGCATCCCCACCAATCTCTATGCACCTGCCCTTGGTTTGGGCACCGAAACCAAGCATTCCCGGATGTTTGAAACCATCATTCCTTTTGCGGTGAAATACAATTTATCCATCAATACAAAGTTTGAAGAAAAAGATGCAGCTGGTATTGCCAGCGAGATTTTGAAGGAAAACGGAACTGTTTTGGTGGTTTGGGAACACAAGGCAATTGCCCCAATATTAAATGCATTGGGCGTAAAACAGGAACTTAAATGGGATGACGACGACTATGACAGCATCTGGATAGTAACTTTTGATAAAGGCACAGCCGTACTTTCTACAGACAAGGAAGGGATAGTGACTTCTTCTGTTTGTCCGTTCTAAAGCATAGATATTGCTTTAGTGTACCATCTTTTCGTATACGTCTAATGGGAATATTTGTCAACAAATATTGATTGTTAATTGACAAAGCATCTATTTTTTCTTGATTTTTCAGCTGAGAAAACCATTTTTCTGAGAATAAAATCATTTTCCTAGAAATAAAATCGTTTTTCTAGGAATAAAATCATTTTTCTAGGAATAAAATCGTTTTTCTGAGAATAAAATGGTTTTTCTGAGAATAAAATCGTTTTTTTAGAAATAAAATCATTTTTTCAGCTGGAAAACCATTTTATTTAAGCCATTTTTTTGTGTAAATGAAAAATACTATCGCTTATTTCAGTACTGTTTGGTCTGAATTTGACTTCCATCCAATCAATAAAACCCCAATAACCACGAGGATGGTGCCCAATATCTGTTCTAGGAAAATTTTTTCTCCCAATATAAAATGTGCTTGAACAATGGTACTCACCGGGCCAATACTGGTGATGATGGATACATTGTTGCTACCAATTTTTTTCATGGCATTCGAAATCATGAACGAAGGGATTACCGTGGCAACGATGGCCAAAACAGAACCGTAGCCGATGAGCAGGGGTGTAAAAACAAAACCGGTGATGGACCTGCTAATGGCATAATGCGTAAAAATGCCGAGGGTGGCAAAAAGCATGGCATAAGTGGTGTATCGGGTTGCCCCCACTTTGTTTACCAGCCTTCCGGTACCCACCAAATAAAAAGAATAAGTGATGCTGCACAGGAAAATCATGAGCGACCCGAAGTAGAAATTTGGGTTGCCGGTATCCAATCTAAACTCGCCAAAATACGCAAGCCCTATTCCTATATAGGTAAGCAGCAGGGCGATGAGTTGTGTGCGGTTTAGTTTTATCTTGAAAATAAAGGTGTTGAGTAATACCGAAAAGGTGGGATAGAGAAAAAGGATCAGCCTTTCCAGCCCTGCGGTGATGTATTGGAGACCGATAAAATCGAAAAGGCTACTGATATAATAACCAAACAAGCCCAGCAACCCGATATAAAACCATTGTTTTGGGGTAATATTTACCGACCCTTCCTTGCGGGAAGAAACCCAAGCGATAACCAGATAAAAAGGAAGGGCGAACAACATGCGCAAACTGAGCAGCGTAATGGCATCGGTGTGCGTGGCATGAAAAGCCAGCTTTACAAAAATGGCTTTTGTAGAAAAAAGTATCGCCCCAAAGAGGGCGATACCAAAACCAGCTAAATTTAGTTTTTTATTCATGAGTTTCTTTAGTCGAAAGTTGAAAGTCAAGAGTCGAAAGTCATTGACTTTATGCTAAAGGCTTTTGACTTTCAACTTTCGACTCTTGACTCTTGACTAGTCCCTACACGCTTACATTAAAATCTCTAAGCGCATCATTCAAACTTGTTTTTAAATCGGTGCTAGGCTTGCGTGTACCAATAATCAATGCACAGTTTACATGATATTCTCCGGCAGGAAACTTCTTGGCATACGTGCCAGGAATTACCACACTTCTTGCTGGTACACGGCCTTTATATTCTATAGGTTCGGCACCACTTACATCAATAATCTTGGTAGATTGTGTCAAGACAACATTAGCACCCAATACGGCTTCTTTTTCTACAATAACGCCTTCCACCACAATACTTCTACTGCCCAAAAAGCAACCATCTTCTATAATAACGGGGCTGGCTTGCAAGGGTTCCAATACACCACCTATTCCAACTCCGCCACTTAAATGAACATGTTTGCCAATCTGTGCACAACTACCCACGGTAGCCCAAGTATCCACCATTGTTCCTTCGCCCACATAAGCGCCAATGTTTACGTAGCTAGGCATCAACACCACATTCTTTGCCAAGTATGCACCATAACGGGCAACGGCATGAGGAACGGCACGAACGCCGATGGAGGCATAATCTTTTTTCAATAACATCTTATCATAAAACTCAAAAGGAGGCAATGAGTACGTTTCCATTTGCTGAATGCCAAAATACAAAAGGATGGCTTGTTTCACCCATTCATTCACCACCCAACCATTCTCCGTTGGCGATGCGGTGCGGAGGATTCCCTTATCCACTTGCTCAATCACTTCGCGGATTGTTTCTATGTAATCTGCTTCTTTTGCCAAAGCCCTGTCATTCCAAATGGCTTGTATGCGATCTTTTAATTCCATAAATAATCAATTTTTGCAAACATAAGGAGAGAGGAATAGTGATTCAATGATTTTAATGAAAGAAATGATTGATTTTTGAAATTAAGAGACTGCGTAAATCTGGCATTTAAGTTTATTTGCAAATATTTTTATAGCTAATGGAAGATTTTCAGAAAGATATTGAGAAGTGTTTAGACGTATTACACGCCGGTGGATTGATATTGTACCCAACAGATACTGTATGGGGAATAGGTTGCGATGCTACCAATGAAGCTGCTGTGGACAGGATTTATCAATTGAAGCAACGGGAAGATTCCAAGAAAATGATTGTGCTGATGGCAAGTGAACGGGAAGTAATGCACCACGTTACCCAACTAGATCTTGCCATATTCGATTACTTGGAAACTGTTACCAAGCCAACTACCGTTATTTATGAAGGCGTAATTGGACTGGCAGATAATATTTTGGGTGAGGATGGTAGCGTGGCAATAAGAATTTGCGAGGAGCCTTTTTGTAAGGCTTTGATTAAAAGGTTTCAAAAGCCGATAGTGAGTACTTCGGCAAATATTAGCGCAAAGCCAACGCCATCGTTTTATGCTGATGTACAAAAAGAAATTATTGATGGTGTTGATTATGTAGTTGGTTACAGGCAAAACGATAATTTGCCAAAAGAACCATCTGCAGTAATTAGATGCGAAAAGGATGGAAATGTGGTTATCATACGGGCCTAGATTATTTATTATTTGAGAAAATTTACCAAAAACTTCCTTGTTAATCAAGTCTTAAACAACAATAATAAGATACAATTGTATTTCTGATTGATACATCATTCAAGCCTAAATCTATATATTTGCTTTTGTTAACAATGAAAGAATAGAAATTATGAAGAACTTCTTATTTTGTTTTATCTTGGTTTTATGTGCAGCATTGGTGCTATCCTCTTGCGCATCACAGCGTTATAAAGGTTGCCCTGCAACCAACAAAAGATATTTTACTGGATAGATTAAGCAAATAGCAAATGAATTGGATTGAAATAAGTGATGTAGAAGTTGTAGAAAGTATTAAAAATAAATCTTTTCAGCAACCACAAGTAATATTTAAGCATAGTACAAGATGCAGCATCAGTAGTGTTGCAAAAAGCAGGTTTGATAAAACAAATCAACCAAGTGGAGTTGATTTCTACTATTTGGATTTAATTAAACATAGGAATATCTCAAGTTCCATAGCCGAGGCATTTCAGGTACACCATGAATCTCCACAAGTTTTGGTAATCAAGAATGGCGAATGTGTTTATGATGAAAGCCACTATGGAATAAATATGGATGAAATTACAGAGCAAATTGTAACAACATAAACCACAATAATTTTAATCCTCACATCTTAATGTTGTGCACCAAAATATTTTGCTGCAAAATCAATCAAAAATTCCTTTTATTTTATCCCTTATTAACCTTTTTTAGCAAAAAAGCCCATATTTTTTCCATAATTTATTTTTTAACAAGTTTTTTATATACTTTGCATCGCGTTAGTTTATAAAACATTATTGTTGAACGAAATGATTTCATTGCCAGTTGCAAACATCTTCTTTGATGATAATGTATAATAGTACATTTGAAAAATAAATAAATTGAAAAAGTTGAAAAAGTTGAAATGGGTCTTAATAAGTGCTACTGTTCAAGCAATTTTTTTTCTATCTCTTATTAATTGTAATGCCCAGAATTTTAGTTTAACTGGCTCTTTGGGTGTTAGCAATTATCATGGGGATTTATCTAATGGAAGTACTCCAAATTTCTTACCCGACTA
>JANYEU010000124.1 GCA_025362915.1 Chitinophagaceae bacterium
CAACCACCAAAGCAGCACAACGGCAAACACCCCCGATACCCACAACCCACAAAACGAAACCCAATACTTTACTAAAAGTGAATAAGCCGCCATCTGTTTCTATACTTTAATAGGATAGAAGTTCTAAGGAAATTAATTCAAATAGCCAAGTGCGTTTTCTCCACTTCCACTCTGTACCACGATACTACAACCTTAATATAATAACCACCCCATTTATTTTACCGAAAATCCAAAAACAACCCAATTTCATCCAAACTACTATACACTTTGTAATTGAATATAAGGGGGAAAGGGGATTTATTGAAAATAACCAGCCCATTGGATAGTTTGAATTTGGAGGTATAAAAAGATGTATTATTGCATTGACGTACTATAACAGAGGGTCGCATATTTTTTTTAATTAATTGAGTAGAAATGGAGGAAATTAGGTAATAATCACTCCCAACCCTTATTACGTCTGGGTCACTATAATCGGATGGCAGTATGGGGTTACGGAAAGTGCCATCGCCTTGATCACCCCAATTACCAGTTTGATGGTCTGTAGTTTGTGCAAGTAATGAGAAGGAGAGTAAAAATGAAAAAACAAGTAACCAACATTTGTTCATACAAAAAAGCTAATTTAAGGGATGGACAATGTGGTGATGGATTGGTTTAATAAAGGTTGATGATGTAAAACTTGTTTATTCCGCCAATATCCTTTTATGGGCTATTCTTGGATATTAAACGAAACACATCCCGAACTAATGATAAGAAAGATTTACTGATTATTGACACCTTAACAGTATTAAAAATTCCTATAATTTAAAGTTCGAAATGTGCTTTGCTTAACATAATCTAATACCAATTGTAAAGACACTAAACAGCTTAATTAACGGGTTTATTAGCTCTTGTTACATCTTCGCTGTTAGCAATTGAAGTAACTAGCTGGAAGTCTCTATTTATAAGTTATTACTGAGTTTAATTCAACCATCCCGCCTGTTGATAATATTGTATTACGTAGGTTTTGCAATTCATTTTGTAGTTCCTTAATCCTCTTTTCTTGCATTTTGCTATCCTCTTCAGTGCTTGTATTGGTAATTTTACTTTCATGAAATTTTATTTTCACCTGTACCATTTGAGTAATGATGTCTATTGCATCATTGGCACTAAACTGTCCTTGTATTAATTTAAAACTGTTCATATTTATTATTTTTGTTTGTCGTAAGATTGATAATTGATTGATAAATGTTGGACTACCCTTATCGTGAAACTACTAGCTATTTATTGCCCCTGACCAAGCGAATACCCTGGCTTCCCATCAAATTCATACAGATTTTCTGTTTTTACCACATCCAAGCCAACCCAGTATGACTTAGAAAGTAATTTTCCTATATCATCCTTGTTAATTGTTTTAATATCAACAGGCTTAAATCTGCAACGCCAATGATCGGTACAAAAAGTTTCTGAAAAGCCATCTGGCCATACCTTAATCCCGCGGTTGGTAATCATGGATAGTTTAACATTCTCGGTACCTATTATCTTTATTTTTTCAGCCAACTCATTTGCATTCTCACCACGCCAATGAACAAACAAATCAACCCCAACCAGTTCTTTTTTTGCTGCTGGCTTACGCACATATTTTGGAAGCTTTAACGCACCTCCATTACCATAAGAAACTGCCTTTAGAACTTCTGGCTCATTGCCAAGATTGTCAATGATTGCTTTTGCAAAATCGGAAGTGCTTACTTTTATTTTACTCACTCCTTCTTTATAAATATCATAAGTGTGTATTCCGTCTTCTATTGTTTTGAGCCATGCATTTTGAATCTTCTCAGCTACTTCTGTTTGCCCAATATGGTTTAGCATCATAATAGCACCCTGCAACAACCCCGAAGGATTTGCCATATTTTGACCAGCCCTTCTGGGTGCAGAACCATGAATTGCTTCAAACATGGCACATTCTTCACCAATGTTTGCCGAGCCTGCCAAACCAACTGAACCTGCTATTTGAGCCGCTATATCCGACAATACATCACCATATAGATTTAGTGTCACAATTACATCAAAAACCTCTGGCGTATCGGCCATTTTAGCAGCACCAATATCTATAATCCAATGTTCATTTTCTATTTCTGGATATTCTTTTGCAATTTCATCAAACACTTGATGAAACAATCCATCAGTTTGTTTCATGATGTTATCCTTTGTAAAACAGGTAACTTTTTTTCTGCCGTATTGCTTTGCATATTCAAAAGCATATCTTACAATCTTTTCACAACCCGGGCGGCTTATCAGTTTAAGGCATTGCACTACTTCATCCGTTTGTTGATGCTCGATACCCGCATACAAATCTTCTTCGTTTTCCCTTACCATCACTATATCCATCTTTGGATGTTTTGTGCTTACAAAAGGATGCAGGCTACTACAAGGGCGTACGTTTGAGTATAATCCCAAGAACTTTCTAGTAGTCACATTCAAGCTTTTGTACCCTCCACCCTGTGGCGTAGTGATAGGAGCCTTCAGAAAAATCTTGTTTCGTCTTATCACATCCCAAGATTCTTTTGCAATACCAGAAGTGTTTCCAGCCAAATAGACTTTTTCTCCTACTTCTATTTCATCAATCTCAATCTTTGCTCCGGCAGCCATAATAACTTGCAAGGTTGCATTCATTATTTCAGGTCCAATGCCATCACCTTTTGCTACTGTAATTCTTTGCATACTTTTTTTATTTTTTACTGATTTAATGATGCAAAAATGAGTATCTAAAATGATATACATTTATTTATAATAATTATGTTTGCAATAAATAATTTTTATGAACTACACATTACACCAGCTACAAGTCTTTCTAAAAGTGTGTCAACTAGAAAGCATTACCAAGGCGGCAGAGGAGCTATATCTTACACAACCTGCGGTATCTATTCAGCTGAAAAACTTACAAAATCAATTCGAAATACCCCTTACAGAAGTAGTTGGGAGAAAACTTTACATTACTGATTTTGGAAAGGAGATTGCTGTTGCGGCTGAGAATATATTAAACGAAATACATGCTATAAATTATAAGATCCTTGCTTTTAAAGGCAAGATTTCGGGCAAATTAAAACTGTCTGTTGTATCAACTGGCAAATACATAATTCCGTATTTCCTTGCCGATTTCTTAAAGAAAAATGAAGGGGTAGAATTAATGTTGGATGTAACAAACAAAGCAAAAGTGATAGAAAGTTTAAGCAATAATGAAGTAGATTTTTCGATGGTATCCGTGCTGCCGAACGACCTTACAATAGAAAAAGTGGAGCTGATGCAGAACAAACTTTATTTAGTGGGCAATAGGGAACATAAACAAAAAAAGAAGATAAATGATAATTCAATCTTTGAAGCCTTGCCGCTAATTTACAGGGAAGAAGGCTCTGGAACCAGATATGTAATGGAGAAATATATTAGCCAGAATAGTGTGCCTGTAAGAAAAAAGATGGAATTAACATCAAATGAGGCAGTGAAACAGGCAGTTATAGCCGGACTTGGCTACTCGATTATGCCATTGATAGGTTTAAAAAATGAATTACTCAACGGCGATTTGCACATTATCCCAGTTAAGGGATTTCCAATAACCAGTACCTGGAATTTGATATGGCTTAAAGGGAAGAATCATTCTCCCGCCGCCGCAGCTTTTTTGAATTATATAAAAACCGAAAAAGAAAATATCATAAAAGAACGTTTTGATTGGTTTGAGAAGTATTGAACAATGGGTAATAAAAGCTGTAGGTTGGGCAGATGTTAATAATTGAAGCGGACTCCGAATCAATACAATAATACCTTATGTAAAGCCTTTATTCTTTCTGTATTATTATTTAGTGTGGGACAGATATATCCTCCTTCATCAAATTCATTCTACGCATATATCAATAATGTTTTTGCCATAGTGCTGGATGGATGTTTTTTTATCCAATTTAAACCATCATTTACATGATTGGCTATTTGAGATGGCGTAGCATCCTGAGTCCATTCATTTGCCTCCACTTTTGTCCACCATACAGGATGGTCTATTCTTGGCTTTGTGTTTCTACCTGTTGTTACCCAAGGCACAACCTGCCTTCCGGTACAACGGTGTTCTTCCCATCGCACACTGTCCATATTGGGCACCAATGGATAATAGGCTCCCCCATTGTTATAAGCCCACGTTGTGTAGGCACTTATGGCATTCGCTTTTATGCTGTCGGCATATTTATCAATCGTATTTTTATCCTCACCCATCGCTACCACATAAATGGAGTCATTGCCTGCTTCTCTGTTAATTTGTTGCAGATAATTTATTGTTTGTGCATCAACGTCTTTTCCTAAAACATACAGCAATGGTCTTTTGCCCAATACCTTTTGATATATCCCTTTTTTAAACTCGTTCACCAACCAACTACCATCAATCCTTTTATCAAAACTGGCAGTACCCAGAATGCAGCACCAGTTAACGCCATATTTATGTTGACCTTGTAAATAAAGCTGCATGATGGTATCCAAACCACTGTTTTTTGGATACCAACAAAATGCCCAATAATTAATGCCAGCATATTGGGCGTATTTATTTTCTTTCTGAATGATAGATGAGGATGCCCCCCTACATTGGATAGAATCCCAGCTAATTTCCTTACTGTAAAATGGGGAACGATAATGATATTTGTGCGGACTAAGGTTTCTTTCAACAGCCAACCCTACCGGATGAATGTTACCACACCATGCATCCCAACGTATTGCCCCTACAGTTGGGCGTTGTTGGGCATACAACCCAATAGGCACAAAACCCGTTAAAAACAAAACAGAAAATATTACTTTAAATAACTTGCTGAAACACATGTTTTCCTATTTACGCCAAAGTTCGCCCTACAAACATACCCCCTACTCGCTACAATCTTAGCTGCTACCGCAAGTGTTTCACTTCTGGATACGCTACAATCAAATAGTTATTGTAGAAA
>JANYEU010000135.1 GCA_025362915.1 Chitinophagaceae bacterium
TGATTACTATAAAAAAGCTCCCTTCCAGAAAAACTATCGCGTTGATTGCCCATGATCATAAGAAGGAGGATATGGTGCAATGGTCTACCCATAACCAACAAATACTATCAAAACATGAGTTATATGCCACGGGTACTACCGGAAGGTTGGTGGAGGAGGCATTGGATAGACCGGTTAAAAAATTTTTAAGTGGCCCACTTGGTGGCGACCAACAAATAGGAAGTCTTATTGCTACGGGTGATATTGATATAGTAATATTCTTTTGGGATCCGATGGAAGCACAGCCACATGATACTGATGTAAAGGCATTGCTTCGTTTGTGTGCGGTATGGAATATCCCGATGGCATGTGATAGGTCTACCGCCGACTTTATTATTACTTCTCCATTTATGTATGAAGACTACGAAGCCATTATCCCTGATTATAATGCTTATTTGAAGAGAAATATAGTGATGTAAACCGTTAACCGTCTTTCCGTTTACCGTTAACCGATTGGAACTTCGGTTAACGGCATTTCGGTCAACGGTAAACTATGCTTACATAAACAACCCCTCTGCTTTGACAATGCTTTCTGGTTTGCCTACATCTATCAATAAACTATCAGAATGATTGAAGCCTTCTATGGTGTGGCTGCCACAAAGATTCATGTAAACATCTATCAAAGAAAACTTTCCTTGTTGTTGTATCAGGTTAAATATTTTGGTATTGATTACATGAATACCACTGAAAGCTTTTTGTGATAACGCTTGTTTCTGTATTTCATTATAATCAAGTACAGCTCCCTTTTGCTCCAGAGTAGCAGTATTCCTCCAGCCACACAATTTATTTTGTGCATCAAAAAGCAAGTATCGGCTACTAGTTCTATCTGTTATGGCAAGAGTGGCCAATGGTTTATTGGTTTCGTGTTGCTGTATCATTTCGGCAAGTGGCATGGTGGTCAGCATATCTACATTCATCACCACAAAACTTTCTTCTTTCTCAAAATACCAAGCTGCCTTTTGCATTCCCCCACCAGTTTCTAGCACAGTATGCGTTTCATCGGAGATAGAAATCGTACTCCCCCATCCTTTATTTACTTCTATGGCATTTATTATTTGATCAGGAAAATGATGCACGTTTACTATCAACTCCGTAATGCCTTGTTGTTGCAGGTATTCCACATTTCTTTGAAGCAGTGTTTTACCATTCACCATCGCCAATGCCTTGGGATGATGCAATGTAAAAGGTTGCAACCTTGTTCCTAATCCTGCTGCTAATAAGAGTGCTTTCATAAATTTTAGTTTAGAGGTTTCTGGTTACTAGTTATTGGTTACTGGTAACTTGAAACTAGTAACCAGAAACTTGCTTTATCTCACCCAGTTTGCCGAATTCGTATGCGTTAAAACTACTTTCACCTTGAATTTATTGCTCAGATGCCTTGCTGTTTGTTCTGCCGCATATACGCTGCGATGCTGACCGCCCGTACATCCAAAGTTGATGGATAAATGTTCAAAATCACGCTCTAAGTAATTCTCTACTGATATATCTATCAAGTCCCACACGCTGTTTAAAAACGTATTCATCATAGTTCTTTGTTCCAGAAAGTCTTGCACGGGCTTGTCTTTTCCACTTAGTTTTTTGTATGCATCAAACCTACCAGGATTATGTATTGCCCGCATATCAAACACATACCCGCCGCCCGATTCATTATCACATGCAGGAATGCCTTTGCGGTAACTGAAACTATTTATTACTATTACCAATGGTGTGTTTTCGTTTGCTTGGATTGGCCTAAACCTCTTTACAATTTCATCGCTGGTTATTTGTTTTAGCAATGCCTCAAATACGGGCATCTGCAATTCAATCGTTTTATTATTTACAAAGAATTGTACATTTTTTAGTGCCAATGGAATACTGGTTAAAAAGTGTGCCTTCCGCTCGAACAATCCCCTGAAACCATACGCACCAAGCACTTGTAGCAAACGTATCAACACAAATCCATTGTACTGGCTCACAAATGCCGGTCTGTCTATCTTCTTTTCCAGCAATGCCTCGGCTTCATCCATGTAATAATCCAGCAGGCTATCTTTCCATTCGTTACTTAGTTCAGCTTTTGCTTGCCAAAGCAGACTAGCCACATCATATTGCAATGCTCCTTTCATGCCGCCTTGGTAGTCTATAAAATAAACTTCCTCATCCTTAATCAGGATATTACGCCCCTGAAAATCGCGGAACATAAAATACTGATGCGCCGTTTGTCCCAGATAATTGCCCAATGTTACAAACTCATCCAGAAGGGCTTGCTTGTCATAAGGAATATGAAGGGTATCTAGAAAATAATATTTAAAATATAGCAAATCGCTGATGATGGCTTGCTTGCCAAACGCTTTTGCGGTTAGGCACCAGTTATAATCGAAGTTTCTATCTCCTAAAACCTGCATCCTTACCAGTTGTTGTAGGCTTTTTTTATACAATCCGTACACATAATCACCCTTTCCGAGCTGCATTATCTTATCCAGCAAGCTTTCTGCACCTTTATCTTCCTGAATATAAATGTTGTGTTCCTCATTTACACAAAACACGGTAGGCACGGGCAAACTGGCTGCAATAAAATGGTTAGTGAAACTAAAAAAGGCATTGTTTTCCTTGATATTCAGGTTGTAAGTGGCTATATAAGTAGCGGAGTTTGTGTAAATGCGGAAGTATTGCCTATCGCTACCACTTTGTGGCAGCATCTCCAACCGGCTGATGTCTTCGTGTTTATAACTGGTAAATAACTGTTCAATAGCTGCTGTAATCAATTCCATTCGTCTGTCTAATTAAAAAAACGAAAGTAACCCTATCTGATTATTGTTTTTGCATTATGGAGAAGATGTGGGGATTTGATGGAGTTTTTTTAGCACCCGTTCATAATGTTTTAGGCACGCTGATTTCAATAATTTTTTTCTATAAATAATTAACTGGATAAAATAATGAGTCACTTCCTTTCGTTTTATTGTTTATGGAAAAGGGTGTACAACTCAGGAAAAACTACCCAAGTGATATAAGCAGGGAGCAGTTTGAAAATATACGTCCGGCGTTGGAAGGGTTCAAGAAGCGTACGAAGCCAAGGAAGGTTGATTTGTATGAGGTTTTTTGTGGCTTGCTGTATCTGTTGCGAAGTGGTTGCCAATGGCGGATGTTGCCCAGTGATTTTCCCCAATGGCGCACAGTAGATTCCTATTACGAACAATGGAGCAAACAACAGGATGCAAACACACCGAGCCTTTTGGAATCGGTCTTAAAAAAAATCAGTTGGCGATATGCGTATCAGCCTTGGGCGGAAGGAACAGACGAGCTTCTGCATCGTTGATGCCCAAAGCGTCAAGAATGCGGATACGGCAGAAAACAAGGGATATGATGCGGGGAAAAAGGTATCCGGCATCAAGCGTCATGTTGCTGTGGACACCAATGGACTACCACATGCCTTATGTGTCACCACCGCCAATATCACCGATAGGGATGGGGCTATACTAATGTTCACGTCAGGGAAGGGTAATCTTTCATCAGTGACGAATGTGCTTGTCGATGGGGGCTATAGCGGTGAAAACTTTGCCCAATCAGTAAAAGAGATCATTGGAGCAAAGGTGGAGGTTGCCAAGCGTAATGAACTGCACAAGTTTGCCGTAATACCAAAGAGATGGGTGGTGGAACGATGTTTCGCATGGCTTGACAAATGCAGGAGACTTTGGAAGAACTGTGAACGCAAACTCAATACAAGCCTACAATTCATGGTACTCGCATTTATCGCCATCCTACTCAGAAGATTATGAACAGGTTCTCAGCAATTAATCGTTCAAATTGCAATGCAATCCATAAAAATTAGCAATCTTGTGTACCTGCATGGTACTTATTTTCACACCAAGATATTTGGACAATACTTCATTACTGCGCTCATATACATCCAATTGAGCCCCGTAAACTATCAAATCCTGCAATAGGCTGCTCACTTGAAATCCATTGCAGCCTTCACTGAAGGGATTGCTGTTGTTTACCACGACGTCCCCAAAGGTTGTTTGCAAAGTTTTTTTTTCGCTTGTCCGCCACTCTTTCGCCCAGATTCTCCTCTAATATCTTGCGTCCCATATCGCGCATGATATCCACTAGTGTTTTCTCATAATCATAGAAATTATCTAACCCATTCAATGCACGTATGGAATCATAACGGGCAGACGCTATTTCTAAAAATTTCTCTTTTGTCATGACAGGTGTTTCCTACATAAACGAATTTCATGAGCGAAAATTATTTATACACCCAATTAAAACGTATAACATGCAACTTTCCCTTAGTTTCGTCTCGATATGCAAGACACAGATTATTCATTAGATACAATACTTTCCAACCTTCAGATAGATGCACTCAACCCCATGCAAGAAGCATCTTTGGAGGCTAACAAACAGCACGATAATGTGCTTTTACTCTCTGCCACAGGTTCTGGTAAAACATTGGCATTCCTTCTTCCCATCTTACAATTATTGGATGTCTCCAACAAGCAAACGCAGGCAATGATCATCGTTCCTTCGAGGGAATTGGCCCAACAGATAGAGGATGTTTTTAGACGGATGGCAACAGGATTTAAGATTACCAGTTGCTACGGTGGACATAAAAGAGAAACGGAAGAGAACAACCTGATAGAACCTCCTGCTTTACTGGTAGGTACGCCTGGCAGGATTGCAGATCATATTCGCCGTGGAAGTATTACAATACCTTTCATTACTACATTGGTATTGGATGAGTTTGATAAATCGTTGGAATTAGGCTTTCAGGAGGAAGTATCTTTTATAGTAGGCAGTCTGCCTTCCATCCAAAAAAGAATACTGACATCTGCCACAGAAGCAGTAGAAATACCCAATTTCCTTGGCTTGAAGGATGCTGTCAGGCTTCATTTTTTATCAGAGGATAAGACAATAGATAATCAACTGATACTACAAAAAGTATTGAGTCCGGAGAGTGATAAGGTTGATACCTTGTTCAAATTGATTTGTCACCTAGGCAGCCGCCCCACCATTGTATTCTGCAATCATCGGGAGTCTGTGAATAGGACAAGTGATTTATTGACCAAGAAAGGAATCATCAACGAGTTTTATCACGGTGCCTTGGAGCAACAGGAGCGCGATAGTGCCCTTTGTAAATTTAGGAACGGCACGGCTAATGTGCTGATAACAACCGATTTAGCTTCACGCGGATTGGATATTCCCAACATCCGGTTCATCATTCATTATCACCTGCCTGCTACGGAAGATGTTTATATACATCGCAATGGAAGAACGGCGCGGATGGATGCAAGCGGCACCGCCATACTGTTACTATCACCCAGCGAAACAATACCCAACTTTATTACGGATACCATAGAAGAATTGATTGTTTCCGAAGCAATCTCCTTACCCGAAAAGCCTAAGTGGAGTACCTTATTTATTGCCGCCGGCAAGAAGGACAAGGTGAACAAGATAGACATTGTTGGCTTCTTATCCAACAAAGGACAATTGAAAAAGGAAGACATTGGCTTGATTGAAGTAAAAGACTTCTTCTCATTTGTGGCAGTTCGTAAGGCGAAGGTTGGTGAAGCATTGCAACTCATCCGTAATGAGAAGATTAAGAATAAAAAGGTAAAAATAGAAGTAGCAAAGTAAAATATTAACTACAAAGAACACAAGGATTATGGAAAGTATTAACCACAAGGCACACTAAGGTTTTTACAAAGGACACAAAGATTAAATGTAGTATTAACCATAATATAAAATGAATAAATCCTTGTGTACTTTGTGTTTCTCTTCTTAGTGTCCTTTGTGGTAAATTTTTAATAAGACATGCACCCACAAAACATATCCATTCTTGATTATACTTACACCCTTCCTGATACTCGGATTGCCAAATATCCTTTGCCAAACAGGGATGAAAGTAAGCTTTTGGTATTTGACAAAGGCAACATAGCCGATAGCGTTTATAAAGATTTAGCAGAGCATCTTCCTGCCGATGCAATGCTTGTTTTTAATAACACCAAAGTGGTAGAAGCAAGGCTTTTGTTTACAAAAAACACTGGGGGAGTGATAGAGTTGTTCTGCTTGGAACCGGATGACCAATACCCCGACATTACCACGGCTATGCTTCAAAAGGGTAAGGTATTGTGGAAATGTTTGGTGGGCGGTGCCAAGAAATGGAAAGGTGGTGCATTATTAAAGACTATTAGTTCAGAAACCAAAGATATTACCCTTTCTGTGACCATGTTGGAGCGGCTGAATGATTATTTCAGTATTGAGTTTTCTTGGGATGATGATACTATATCCTTTGCGGAGATATTGCATAAGGCTGGCGTGATACCGCTTCCCCCCTATCTGAACAGGGTTGCCGACGAAGCAGATAAAGACACATATCAAACAATATATGCCCGGCACGATGGTAGCGTGGCTGCCCCTACTGCTGGGTTGCATTTTACGGAAAGGCTATTTGAAAGCCTTACCGCAAAGGGTATTGGGCATCGGTTTGTGACGCTTCATGTGGGTGCGGGAACTTTTAAACCCGTTAGTGCCGCCACCATGAGTGAGCATGAAATGCACGCTGAGTTTATAGATGTTCCACTGGATTTTATTGAAGATTTAATCAATCATACGACCATAATACCCGTGGGTACTACTTCCTTGCGCACGTTGGAAAGCTTGTATTGGCTGGGCGTGAAAGCTGGAACAAGGGAGGCGACTGATAATAGCGAATTGAACCTAAACCAATGGGATGCGTACAATCTTCCGCAGGATATTCTTTTGAAAGATGCCATAGAATCGCTTACCAACTGGATAAAAGCACGCAACAGTACGCGCCTCATTACCAAAACACAACTGTTAGTGGCACCAGGCTATAAACTGCGTATTGCCAAGGGGTTGGTTACCAATTTTCATCAGCCACAATCTACCTTGCTTTTATTGGTTGCAGCCATTATCGGTCCTGACTGGCGTAGGGTCTACGACTATGCCCTTGACAATAACTATCGGTTTCTGAGCTATGGTGATGGATGCTTTTTGAAGTATGAGGGATAGACAGTTACAAACTGGTTTGACTCTTACAAACAAGTGATGCTAACGCAACACTTGTGCGATTGGGTGTTTCCTATTCAACAACAATAAGTACAATATTAGCTATCCATTATTTAATCATCTTAACCGCCTTTTAAGTTGTTGGTCAAAAGACACAACAACGGCTAATGAATGGAAAGATGAATAAAGGAAAAACATTCTTTCCCTCATTTCCCACACATTCCATACATTGCACTCGGTTAAGGGGTACAGGCGGTTAAGGAAGGCTTCGCTGAGAGCGAAACCTTCCTTAAAAATCTAAAAATTTCATAAAAAAAACCTCTTACATGTTATCAATTATCAGTTTTTCGGTTACCGATAAGGAAGACTTTGCTTTTAGCGAAACCTTCCTCGAAAAAACCTCTTTTAAAGCCTTCCCTACAGGCATTTTCCACTTCTCTCACCTCATTTTATACGTTCCACCAGCGAGATAGGGAGGCGTATTTGGTATGCCTCCCATTCGTTTTTACAATTTTTATCGGTTTCTGGAGAGTAAAATAACGTTCCCCGACAGTAAAGTGGTGTCACTCAATACTAAAGTGGCGTCACTTTGGAGTAAAGTGATGTCACCCGAGAGTAAAGTGGTATCACTCGAAAATAAAGTGGTGCCACTTTAGAGTAAAGTGGTATCACTCGAAAGTAAAGTGACACCACTTAATGATTCAGAAACTGTACGGACTCTTCAGAATATCAAAATTTCTTCAAAATAAAATCATTTAAAACAAGTATCAATTAACTTTTTAATTTAAAAAATATGAAAACATTGGTAGAAAAAGGCGATATTGAATTGGCAACACAAATCAGGAACTTTCTGGATGAATATCCTACCCATGAGGGCGAAATGAATGTACTCCCAAGCAAGATAACCGACCTTGCAAAGGGGAGTGCCTATATGGATTTCTTTCTGGATATTCAGGGTAAGGTACATACTGTTTCTTCCACATTAACCAGCTATAAAAACATGATACGTCATGGTAAGGGTACTGATGTATTGGGCGCAAAGCCAGCATTAACCGTTTATCCAGTGGCAGTGCCGCCAATTTGTAATGCTAATGTAGAGGGACTTTTTAGGGATATTATTCAGGACTGTGTAAACTCTGGAAACCTAACAGAGGATGTAGCTAAGGCTTTGAGTATTTTTGCTGAAGCAAGTACAACAGTATTGGCAGATGGAACGCCAGACCTTTCGCTGAAATCGATGAGTGGCGGGCATCCTACGTTGCACACCATATTAAGCGGTTATGATGCTTATGAGATATGGAAAGATTCGGGCTTGGGCTTTGTTTTTCAGAACGTAAGTACCTCTGCCGATTATACCGACCTATCTCCATTGCCGGCATTGGGCGTAGAAGTTGTATGGAAATATAAGATTATCTATCGCTCTAAAAACCTACAGATTGGTCACTGGAGTTCTGCCATTTCTGTGGCGGTGAAAGGAAACGTGTAAGCTAATTATGAGCTATTAGAATAAAAAGTCTTTGAAGTAATTCATTCCTTCAAGGGCTTTTTTAACTCATATCTCACAACTAATGTCTTCCTTTGCAGGTTCAATAAATTGGTTGGTACAATGGCGGCATCTAAGGCTTTTACAGGATTTGTGTGGGTGGTATTGGTAACCATCTTTTTGGTTATAGTAGCCGGAAGCGTGGTGCGCACCACCCAAAGTGGCATGGGATGCCCCGACTGGCCTACCTGCTTTGGGAGTGCCATTCCGCCTACTGACACTGCTCAGGTAATGTTTCAACCAAATCATCCATACAAAAAAGGGCAATTCATCATCTATAATGACAGCCTTAAATACGCAAAGGAAAAGTTTATAAGCAGCAGCAACTACTCACCTGTCAACTGGAAACAATACGAGAAACATAATTATGCAAAGTTTGCGGTAGTAAGTACGTGGATAGAATACATCAACCGACTACTGGGCGCATTGCTGGGCATACTCATATTGGTGCAGGCAATATGGGGGATTATTTATTATAGGAAGCTAAATACCATTGTATGGCTGAGCATTGGGCTGGTGCTGCTTACAGGGTTTCAGGCATGGTTGGGAAAAACAGTGGTGGATAGCAACCTCGCCTTGCTAAAAATAACTATCCACATGTTTGGGGCATTGGCCATGGTGTTTTTAAGCCAATATATCTTGTTCTTGATTAAAGGAAAACAAAGGGTGATTGCACCCAAAAGTATTGTTACAGCCACTTATATCTTAGCCATATTGGTAATTGTACAATTACTGATGGGAACACAGGTACGTGGGCAGATAGATAATATGGTAGAACATTCACCCAACATTAACCGCAGCGGGTGGGTGGCACTACTGAATAGCTCATTTTATTTACACAAAACTTTTGCAGCATTAATAGCTGGTGCGGCATTGTTTATTACCCTAATGGCAAGTGCCAACAAGGAAGTTTCCGTATTGACAAAAAGAATATTAATAGTAGTTGTACTTGAAGCATTAGTAGGCATAATATTGGTATATGTTGATTTTCCGAAGGCAGCGCAGCCCCTGCATCTTTTGTTATCATCGGTGCTGGCAGCCTTGGTTTTTGCAAATATTTTGAAGCTGAAAACTGCAATATGAAAAAGTACCTGATCGGTTTTTGGTTTAGCCTGCCTGTTCAACTCCTGCTGCTGCATTGCCGAAAATATCAGGTTTTATTAATCTTTTGGTACATTATTTTTGCCACCGTGGCTGGTAATTTTCTCAGCACTTATGGCGCAGAAGCCCTATATCTGGCACCCGAATATCTGGGCAAGGTAAACTGGCTGAGTGCAGCAATAGTGGGTATGGCGGTGGGCATATTCATAATGAGTTGGAACATTACCACGTTTATTTTGCACAGCCGTTCCCTTCATTTTCTCGCCACTACCGCACAGCCTTTTCTAAAATATTGCATCAATAATGCCCTTATACCGCTCATATTTCTCATTTATTATTACATTACGGCAGTACATTATCTACGTAACGATGAGTTGATGGGTTGGCACGACATTCTTGCCATAACAATTGGCTTTTTAGTAGGTCTTATAGTTGCTTTCTTGATTGCATTCCTGTATTTCTTCACTGCCGACAAAGGGATTTATTTTAGTAATGTGCAGGAAATTACGATTGCCAATAATAATTATACGAAGGAGATAAGCATCATAAAGCCTATCATCAATAAAAATGAGTTGCGGGTAGATTGGTTTTTTAGTGCCATGCTACAACTTAGAAAACCGAGGGATGTTGGTCATTACAGCGATGAATTTCTGGAAAACATCTTCAAGCGGCATCATTTTGCAGCAGTATATGCCATTTTGGTTGCCTTTATTTTCTTGATAATAATTGGTTTTTTTTCCGACAGGATGATATTCCAATTGCCGGCAGCAGCCAGCATTACCATACTCTTCGCCATACTGATTGCAGGTTCTGGGGCATTTGTATTGTTCCTGAAAAGCTGGAGTATCCCTATATTGATCTTGATTTATTCCATATTTAATTTTTTGTACCTGAATGAAATATTCGACCCAAGGAATAAGGTATATGGATTGGAATATCCTGCTAAAAGCGAACGCCCGATATACAGCCTTGAATCCATTAATAACCTTGCTTCCACTAAGAATATCGACTCTGACAGGCAGAACTTTTTGAAGATTCTAAACAACTGGAAACAACGGCAACAAACAGCTAAGCCCAACCTGTTTATCATAAATGTTAGCGGCGGCGGCACCCGCAGTGCCACTTTTGCCATCAATGCCTTGCAACGTATTGATAGCTTGATGCAGGGAAAACTGATGGGGCAAACCATTGTGATAAACGGTGCCAGTGGAGGTATGCTTGGTGCAGCATATTACAGGGAACTGAGTATGGAAAAAGCAAAGGGGCAGCATATAAACCTGCAAAGCAAGCGATATGTTGATGATATCTCCAAAGACCTGCTCAATCCGCTGTTCTCTTCTTTCGTTACACGCGATATGCTAGGGCCGGTGCAGAAGTTTACCCTCAATAACAAGGACTATATAAAAGATAGGGGCTATGCTTTTGAACGGCAACTGAATAGGAACACGCATGGAATAATGGACAAGCAATTGAAGGATTATTCATCCTGGGAACAACAAGCCAAAACCCCTTTGATCATCTTTAATCCTGTTGTGAGTAAGGACTGTAAAAAGATGATTATCTGCTCGCAACCACTACGTTTCCTGATGAAACCGTTGGCAGATACCAATGCCATTGGCAGTATAGAGCCTGATGCAATAGACTTTAATAGCTTCTTTGCAGCACAGAAATCGAACGACATAAAACTTCTTACTGCCATGCGGATGAATGCCACCTTTCCGTATGTCTTGCCCAATGTATGGCTGCCTACCAATCCAATAATTGATGTGGTTGATGCAGGGATAAGCGATAATTATGGTCAGGAAACCAGCCTTCGTTTGATAGAATCTTTCAAGGATTGGTTGCAAGAAAATACTGCCAATGTAATACTGATAGAAATAAGGGATGCCCCCGATGATAATTGGAACAATACAATTGATAATGGCAATATCCTCGGATTTATTACTGCCCCATTGTCGCTGCTGCAAAATAATTGGTTTAATATTCAAGATTACCATCAGCATGACCAGCTGGAACATTTTAGCAATTATTATGGCAATCATTTTAAAAAGATTTGTTTTCAATATGGCAATAAGGTTAACACCAAACCTGCAGGTCTTAGTTTCCACCTCACAAATGCTGAAAAGAACCAGATTGCCACCTCTTTGGACGACAGTACTAATGTGCAGGCAATGCAGCAGTTGAAAGGAATTTTATTACAAAAATGATAAGGGGGTGTGAGTGATTTTACTGTGAGTCAATACTAGAATTAAAAAAGTCGCTAAGAGATTATTTTCACAACTTTTAGCGACTTAAAATCTAGTGATTCCGTTGGAATTACCATAACTACTCCTAATTTCTCTCATTTACTCTATAATTCAATGTTTATAAGGGTTTCAGAAAACATAAAAAGCATCCCAATGCTTCAAAATGTGGACAAATAACCTAAATGTTTACCCCATTGTTTACCCCAGTCTGCACTTAATAGCTTAACTTTACTGATAACAAAGTAATTATGGCTAGTGTAACAATTGTTTTCCGCAAAGATAAAATCAATAAAAAAGGGTTA
>JANYEU010000149.1 GCA_025362915.1 Chitinophagaceae bacterium
CCCATACCTATCCTCCTGATCATCTCGCTTGTAATACGCCTGACGGCTTTTGCCAAACAGCTGACAGAAATACGTGATTCCTAAGTTACCGTACATCTGTTCAAGCAATACTACTGTTTGGCACCAGGCTTTTTTCTGATACTGATTTTCAGTTTTTCCTCTGCCACGTCTATCAGCAAATCAAGGGCAATATTCTTCATGCGGGCATCCGCCAATTGCTGCTCCAATTGCTTGTTCCTTTCCTGTAAAACGATTATTTTTTGCCTCTCTTCTGCTGTCATATCTTCCAAAGCTAACACCATTTCAGGTGCATATTTAAGTCGCCAACCACGTATCAAATCAAACCCATTCTTTGGATGGAAATGATACGTTTTTATCGCATCGGCAACACGCAATCGCCCCTCTTCTATTTCACGAACTAACCATCGCCTAAAAGCTATCTCATAACTACATTTCTCATCCGTTCTATCGAACGAATTCGACACTTGCGTACTGTATTTTTCCGCTACTTTTTCTTCACACATATTAAATTTTACTAATTTTAAAATGTGTCAACTTTTTTTAGGGGTGGACATATAAAACAGCATCACAATACATAATAAGCTTTCCTATTAAGTTTATAAACACCTCAATCTCTAATCAAATTAAAAAACTTTTATCGTTATTGCTACCCCCATCCATCTTTTCCACTACTTTTATGTTTGTTTTTCAATCAACTAAATACTTTTTATGTCATTCTTATCTAAAATACACCTTGTATTGTCTATAGCCGCCCTACTATCATTTACTAATGGTGGCCCTAAGCCAGCAACTATTAAAAGCACATTGCCTGCTACCAATCCATTCAGTAAAGTAAGCAAATTGCCGTATGGAGTTCCTGATTTTAGCCAGATAAAAGACTCCGATTATCAGCCCGCACTAGAGGAGGGCATCAGGGAGCAATTGGAAGAAATAAAACATATTGCAGAAAGCACCACGCCCCCCACGTTTGTAAATACATTGGTGGCATTGGAAAAGAGCGGACAGCTACTTACGCGTGTAAACAATGCATTCAATCTGGTATCTGGTGCAAATACCAACCCCGTATTGCAACAACTGCAAGAGGATATTGCCCCAAAACTAACTGCTCTCAATGATGCGTTATTCTTAAACGGAAAGCTATATAAAAGGGTGGAGAAATTATATAATAATAAAGCAAAGCTTGCGCTGGATAAGGAGTCTGCACGGTTATTAGACTATTACTACCAACAGTTTATGAAGGCAGGGGCAAAGCTTTCTGATGATGATAAGACAATACTTAAAAAACTGAATGAAGAAGAGGCTTCATTGGGTGCAAAATTTAGCAATCAACTATTGGCCGCAGCAAAAGAAGGTGGATTGATAATAAGTGACTCTACAGAACTGGCTGGATTGTCTCAAACCCAAAAAGATAACTATGCACTAGGGGCAAAGGCTAAAAACCTTGTAGGTAAATGGTTGATACCACTGAAAAACACAACCCAACAACCCCCATTATCTTCCTTATCGGTTCGTGCCACCAGGCAAAAACTGTTTGAGGCATCATGGTCGCGCGCAGAAAAAGGGGATAGTAACGATACTAGGGCTACCACTCTACGCATTGCCACCATCCGTGCGCAAAAAGCAAAACTGTTGGGCTATAATAGCTACGCCGCATGGAATTTACAAGACCAGATGGCGCAAACTCCAGAAGCAGTAGAGCAGTTCTTTGCCAAATTGGTGCCATCGGCCATTGGGAAAGCCAAGGAAGAGGCTGCCGATATTCAGGCATTGATAAATAAACAAAAAGGTGGCTTTGATGTGCAACCATGGGATTGGGATTATTATGCAGAACAGGTGAGAAAGGAAAAATACAACTTGGATGAAAGTGAGATAACACCCTACTTTCAACTGGATAAGGTATTGGAAAAAGGTATCTTTTATGCGGCCAACCAATTGTACGGATTAACTTTTAAAGAACGCCACGACATACCCGTATATCAGGCGGATGTGCGTGTGTTTGAAGTGTATGATAAGGACGGAAAACCATTTGCCCTGTTTTATTGTGATTACTATAAAAGAGATAATAAGAATGGTGGTGCCTGGATGAGTAACCTTATGGGACAATCTACCTTGCTAAATGGCAAGCCTGTCATTTATAATATCTGCAATTTTACAAAGCCCGCAAAAGGCGAGCCTGCATTGATAAGCTTTGATGATGTAACCACGATGTTTCATGAGTTTGGGCATGGCTTGCATGGTTTGTTTGCCAATCAGAAATATCCAACATTATCCGGTACAAATGTGGCGAGGGATTATGTAGAATTTCCTTCACAGTTTAATGAACATTGGGCATTGAATTCCAAAGTACTGAAACATTATGCCGTGCATTATAAAACGGGTGCAACCATACCTCAATCTTTGGTAGATAAGATAAAGAAGGCAAATTCATTAAATAAAGGCTATAGCCAAACAGAGATATTGGCTGCTGCTTCGCTCGATTTAAGATGGCATAACCTATCTGCCACCAATGAAGTGAAAGATGCTGATGTGTTTGAAAGCAATGCTTTAAAAAGCTTAGGTTTCACCTTTGCACCTGTACCATCACGTTACCGTTCCAGTTACTTTCTGCATATTTGGGGAAATGGATATGCCGCAGGATATTATGCCTACGAATGGACAAAGATGTTGGAGGAAGATGCCTTCTCTTGGTTTATGGAACATGGGGGACTGACAAGAGAGAATGGGCAACGGTTTAGGGATATGATACTATCCAAAGGGAATACTGAAGATTATAATACGATGTTTAAAAACTTCCGTGGTCATAAGCCAGACCTAAAACCAATGGAAAGAGATTTGGGATTGCCAGTGAAGTAGGTGTCAGTTACTGGTTAGTGGTTGCTGGTTACAAGTAGAGATACCTCCAACTTGTAACCAGTAACTTGTACCCTTTTTATTTATTTAATCTGTAAGATACCTGCCATATCCTTTGCCGAGGTAAAAAAGCCCATGCCCCTTTGGGCATAAAGTCCAATAGTAAAATTATCAATCAATGCACACTCACGTATGGCTGTTACCAGCTTTGCATCCTTATTTTCTTGGATAACAGTTCTGGTAAGCGCACCCTTATCATCCACTACAGCCATTGCAAGAACGCTTTTACCAAAGCGAGTAACTGCTTCAGGCTTTTTCGCAATATCCCTTGTCAGGTTATCACCATCATCGTTATAAAATATAACCAACCTGTCTTTGTACGGCAATGCCTTAAAGTTACTATAGAAACGAATATTGATGGTGCTTTGCATTTTAGGGATACGTGTTATAACTACATTGCCATTTGCTTTAACAGCCAAATCAATAATATCACCATAAGAATATTTCCAATAAGAAGGATTGTTATGCCATACACCATCACTGTAATAAGAAGAACCAGGCACAAATACTTCGCTTGTATATTCCAATAGATAGTCTTTGCTACCATCTTTCTTGTCAACTATCTGGGCAAGTGTAAATTCGCTGGCCAATCCTGGATCCTTTTGCCTGTTGCTACCTTGGTTATCTTTTTTCATTTGGTCAATAAGTTCCTGCGGAAAAGCAGATAGCTTGGTAGTGGTTACCTGATTGGTTTCCTTATCGATGGTTGCAGCAAAAAAGCCCGCCACATATCCATTGTACTTGTTTTTGTAAAGACCAAATAAATAAAGGCTCTTTCCATTGTCGGCAGTAACCTGCAATTTATGAACAAACTTCCCGTTAAAATCAAGGGTGTATTCTGTTGGTTTGCCCTTTGCCTTATCATAAAATATAAACTCTGTTTTATAGGCTGGCACCTTTTCTCCATCAGAGGATATTGCCTCCTTTTTTACTTCTTGATCGTAGTGTTTTATCAAAACACCCACCTTTCCTTCATTGGTAACTATGTGATCTAATATATCTATGTATTTATCCAAATAGGGTAGTTCTATTGTTTGTTCCCACTGCTTTTTCATATCAGCATCATACACACCCAAATAATATTTCTGGTTTTCTTTTTTAGAAACAGGGGCTTCACCAAACATCAATATCTTAGACGAATCGCTTGATAGTGAATACCCAACTGTAGTGGTAGAACTTTTATTGATGGCATCAAAAGTTCCTAGCGAAATTGAACTACCAATAGGGTTTAGCGAAACAATATCTATTTGTTGTGCAAAATAATTTGTTGCCTTGTTGTCTTTATCATATTGGCTCGTAAACATATAAAGCTTATTTTTCACGCTTAATAGGTTGTTGAACTTGATGTTTTTATCTTCTACTTCAAAGCTTCTCACGGCAGCCTCTTCCAGCTTGTCGGTATAACGAACAAGAACGGGGGTAATTGATTTTTTAGAAAACATGCCTCCACCATGTTCTTCAAATCCTAGTTTAATCATGTCGCCACCCTTACCTTTTACAAAAGAATTAAAGGTGAGTTCTGTCTTGCTTTCTTGTCCCCATGTTATCTGCACTTTCTGTGCTTTTGCAACAGTCAGGGTAAAAAGAGTGAGGGTAATCAATAAATTTTGTTTCATCATTTAGTTAATTTGGAAGTGAAGTAACTATTTTCGCTGCAACTAAACGAAAAAAATGAAATTAAGATTTAATTTATTCCTATCAGTACTATGTGTAATTGCCAGTTTTAACCTACAAGCCCAAAGCCGAAAGGCCATTAAAGATAGCAGTACCGTAATTATCTTTAACCAATCTTCTTCCTCAACACCGTACAAGAAAAAGAAAAATAGTAATGACCAAAACATTATCAAGATTGCCCCATTAGGATTTTTAAGTGGTACATCCCCCATTATATATGAGCGTAAAATAACAGATTATTTTACGGTACAGGTATCTGCAGGTGTTACTAGCAAAAACTATTTTAGAAATACGATTCAAAATACCGGAGATAACATCCACCTACAATATACTTGGGATGATAGCTATACAAATGTTTCTGCCGCCCCTTACAATTTTGATATCAGGACAGCCAAACTGGGAACCATGTTTAGCATACAACCACGTTTTTACTTTGATAGCGAGGCACCTGAAGGAAGTTTCTTAGGATTATCTTTTGATAGTTACCGATACAATTATTCTATTCCAGGAATAGTTGGTGATGCAAACAATTTTAAACAAAGTGGTGCCGACAAGTCAGAATACGACCAGATAACTGATTTTATGGTTCATTTTGGAACACAATACCTATACGACAAACTTACCTTTGAGTATTCATCCGCAATAGGTATGCGTAGTGTAACCGGGAATAGATATGCGGCGGGCGTTGTTGGCAATACAAATACCATTCTTCAAAGTACTTCTACCTTTAAACAAAACATCCTCCATTTTAATATTGGCATTAAGGTAGGCTATCACTTCTAATTTAAAATATCAGTCAACATTAGACATAGGATCTAAAAGTATTTTAAATGATTCCATTTTAGTCACAATTGTGTAATTGCAATTGCCGTGAGTCAATAACTTTGTGACAACAATAAAACTTTCATTTATGAATACCCTGTCTTACATCTCCAAAGCATTACTTGTATTAATCATTGTGTCATTTGTGTTTACCAAAACAAATGCCCAGATGAGCCCACAAATGCAAGAGGCCGTTACAAAATATAAGAAACTGATTGATGGTGCCACCAACCCGCAAGACAAGATAAAATATGCCTTGATACTACAGAATATCATTACGGGCAAGATGGCAATGGATACTTCGGCAACCAGTAGCCTTACCTACTAATTCGGCAGATGCACTAAAACTGAATAACAAAAAGATAGGAGAACTGGAGCAACTGAAAAAAAGTATGGATACTTCTACTTCGAGAGAAGATAAAAACGATTTTCGTTTGCAGATGATGGGCAAGGATCAGGCAATAATAAATGCCAGCAAGGAGTCGGGCAAGCACATGGTATTGCAACCCGGAATGGTAAAACTACCTTATGGCGAACAACTATCGATGGATCCTATGGCGCATATTGATACGTCGCTCGTATCGGTAAACTTTAGTGGTATAATTTCGCATTCAGATGAAAATGAACACTTTACTGGAAACTTTGATGGGCATACTACTGCTGCGTACATGTTTAAACAAAATGGCATTATACAGGTGGTCTGTAATGAAGTAAAGGACTCCACTAACCAGCCTTCCCGGTTCATATCATAACCTTTCTGGCAGTGCCAGTTATAATTCAGTCATGGAACATTCAGGTCAAGACCATGGTGCATCGAATAATCTGTTCGGTTTTGTCTTTTATTATAATCCATTATCAAATCAGTATGCAGTTGCTGCTACAGCAGGTACACTTAGCCAACTTTACTCTGCAAAAAAAGGAACATTTCTCCTCTCGTTTGCAGGTTCAAACAACCCGGCCGAATGGACAACACCAGGTGGCGAAAAACCTAAGGCTACTAATGAGCATGTTAATATATGCCAGTGTAGCAAAACAAGCAATGGTTTTACCATCAGCTATTCGGGTGTTTTTGATGGGGTTACCCGATCATTTGACTGCGAAATCTCCTTCACGAATACTTCAAAATACATTGCCTATATTGTTCCAGTATCTAAAGCAGATTATGAAAGTTGGCTGCCCCAAGGTGATCAGATAGGCAGTACCCCTCCAGAAAATGGTAATACCACCAGCTTTAAAACCATCATTGTAGAGAAGGCGCATCCTACGGTTGATGTTAGTAGCAGTCATCCATTTAAAGTAAAATATACCTTAATCAAGGTGTCCAACTGCAAAGGCATCTGCTCCAACTATCCTTTTATTAATGACAATCCAAATACAAAGAAAGATTTAAAGTGGGATAATTCACTTACCACACATCAGGCAGACTTTGATGGGCTGAACATTGAAGCCGACAATATCAGCTCAAAAGAAACAAATGGTGCAAGTGTGGTTGCGGTGGTGAAGAGTGAGGATTATGGTGCCTACGGCGAAATTATTGCCGATGTGGTATTGCAAGAGGATGGTAAACCACTAAGGGCTTTAAATAACTATGATAATGGATTTATACTAACCATTCCTTTTGATAGAAATGGCAACCAGATAGCAGATGCCTGGGAGAAAAGGCCTGATATAAATATATATGATAAGAACTTTAGTAAAGAATGGGATGAAGATAAAAAGCCGGTTAATGGTAATGATGGTGACGACATTGCCTTGTTTGATGAGTATAGAGGTTTTGCGGTGATGGATGCAGATAATAATTTGATGTATAAGCGATTATCTCCCAACGAAAAGGAACTATTTACCATTGCCGCCAAAACTGAATATAGCGATGAGGTACGGAAGGGAGTGGAAGGATATGCTGCCATCAACCATATAAAGGTATATCACTTTTTGTACGATAAATACGCTGCTTCTGAACCGGGTGCCACTGCCCTATACCGCCGTTGGATTAATTTTAATAGTCCGCTAGATCATAAAACGTTTGCGGTGGTAATTAATATATATACCGGCCCAATAGTAAAGGATGGTTCGCTGGGCTATACCAAATCATTGTATGATGATGCATTTGACGAGGCACATGATGGTGCTTTTTATCCGGCTGAAGTAAATTATTGTTTTATTCAGGAAAAAGAAATAGAACAACAAGAGGTTTTAAAAGAGGCCACACCCCCTTTGCAATCCGGCACAGACAGATGGAAGCGCACCCGATGTTTGTTATGAGCATGGAATGATAAAACATATAGCACATACCAATACAAACTATAATTTTCATATTGATGGGGCAACGCTAGGTACTACCATACAAAAAAATGCACTTACCTTAACTTCCAGACTAATCATCGTATCTGTAACACACGAATTGGGACATGCCACACACATCCATCATCATCACGGAATAGATGCAAGAGCAAGCTATGGTGGCGATGAATATTGCCCTACACGCTATTGGATAGACCCAGATGGTAACGACGACAGATTGCCATTTTGCACAACGCATAATGATTGGACGATGGCGTTTCTGGCCATGGCTTGGAACCCCGTAGCAGGTCTGCCAGATGGTAAACCCTATCAACTATGTACCAGTGTGGATGATTGTTTCCATCAATTGGCCTTAAAGAAAAGGTAGTGGACATGATTGGGGTTATCAGTTGTAAATTGATTTAGACAAAAAAGTGCAGTCACCATCGGGTAGGTAGTAGCTGGGCTTTTTTTATGCTTAAAGTGAGCTTAAACTGCTTTTGCATAATAGCTCGTTTGCCTTAGATAGATACTTGCCTAGAGAGCCATGCAGGGTAACTCCAATAAAAGAGTCTTTACTATGTTAATTGTGTTTAGTACCGACAAAAGCGGAGCGTATGCAACTTGCTTATATCTACAATGATAAAACCTTATCCTTGACTCATGCCATGGGGAAATAGGATGATAAATTGGATAGCGACTCACTATATTCGCCCTCACCCTTAGTAGTATTTGAAGAACCCCATGTGGTAGTTTGTTCTTAATATAATTATTATGTTTGTTCTCACTTTTGTGCAATTTAGTATGCCGATTAGCATTTTAATGCATTTGCCTCAATACTATATGCCAGTGCAATTAATATTTTAACATGCATTATTTGTTTAGACGCATTATAATGCGTCTCTACTTCGTTTATTTGTAGCACATTTAAGCTTTCTAAATGATTCATTTCCGTTGCAATAGTTACAGTTTAAGAATAATTGTCATCTTGATAACAGGCATCATCCTGTGCTATAGCTGCGAGAATAGCATTGAAATGGTGAAGTCGTTGGGCGAGCATAAGGCAAGCATTGAGGAAGGAAGGAACATAGAAAGCATCATGACAAACGGTGGCAAGACTTCTGCAAGATTGACCGCCCCATTAATGATCAGATACCAAACCGATAGTCCTAAGGTAGAATTTCCAAAATCTTTACATGTCGACTTTTACGATAGTCTTACTACAGTAGAGAGTCAGTTGTACGCCAGTTATGGGAGGTATTTGGAGAATGATAATAAGGTATTTTTGAGCGACAGTGTTATTGTTTTTAATAGAAAGAAGGATACACTTTGGTGCAAGGAATTATATTGGGATCAAGCGCTTGGCGTTTATTATACAGATAAGCCAGTGGTTATCAGTCAGCAAGTTCCGCGTCAAAAGATATACGGACAAGGCTTGCGGGCCGACCAAAATTTTAAATGGTTTACCCTTAACAAGATTGGAAGGGTTAATACGGGCAAACAAAGTTTTATAAATGTGGCGGATAGCACTTATTGAGTTATGAGTTATGAAATATGAACGATGAGTTAACCACCATATTTTATATTTTTAACTCATAACTCATCATTCATAACTCATAACTAAATGAAGGGTTCCATCGGTGTTTTTGACAGTGGTTATGGCGGGTTGACCGTGCTGAAGGAGATTGTGAAACAATTGCCCGAATACAGCTATCTATACCTCGGCGATAATGCACGTGCACCTTATGGATCCCGCAGTTTTGATACGGTTCATCAATATACCTTGCAGTGTGTGGAATGGTTTTTTAGTCAGGGATGCTCTTTGGTAATTCTTGCCTGCAATACCGCTTCTGCCAAGGCACTGCGCACCATCCAGCAGAAAGATTTACCGTTGATTGCTCCTTCCAATAGGGTTTTGGGGGTTATACGTCCTACCACAGAAGTTATTGACAATTATACCCACACCAATAAGGTGGGCATTGTAGGCACAACCGGCACTGTTTCGTCTGGCTCCTACCCTATTGAGATTGCAAAATTTTATCCCGATATTAAAGTCTTTCAGGAGGCATGCCCCATGTGGGTTCCGCTGATAGAAAACAACGAATACAACAATCCAGGAGCTGATTATTTTGTGCAGCATCACCTCCAAAACCTTTTAAAACAAGATGCAGACATTGACACTCTACTATTAGCCTGCACCCATTATCCGTTATTGATAGATAAGTTGCGGCAGTTTACTCCTGACCATATAAACATTGTTTCGCAAGGGGAGATAGTGGCCAAAAGCTTGGTGGAATACCTTAAACGTCATCCAGAAATGGAAGAGAGATGTTTAAAAACTGGGGCTATTGATTTCTATACTACCGACTCCACCACCGATTTCAACAACAAGGCAACTATTTTCTGGGGAGATAATGTACAATCCAAGTATGCTGATATTAGATAGAAGTTTCACTTTTAGTTCTTTCCTGTTCCTTTCCCTTCCATTTTATCTACATATTCCACACTTCCCAAACGTATTTTTAAAGGTATCTTGGTCGATTTTTCTACTTGTATTTCCCTCTTGCACATAAACCCCAGTTTACTGCTATAATAGTTTTCTGGTACCAAACGCAATGGTTGCAACCGTAAGCTATCTATTGTTTGTTGGCTGGCTCGAACAAGTCGCTGTGCATTTGCAACCGTTCCAAGAAATGTAATCATTATCGCCAACAAAATATATTTCATGCCTTCTTTCCTTATTACTACAAATATACATGGCTTCTTTTGCAGTAAAAGAATATCTATTTCAGGAAACATACACTATAAGAATCCAATAACATTCTTTATCGCTATGCCAAGAAAAGCTATCCATTACCTTTGCGCCAAATTTGAACGATACGAAATGGTGTATTTAACAAGGTTGGAACATTTTAATGCAGCGCATAAACTATACAACCCTAACTGGAGCAGAGAGAGAAACGATGAGGTATTTGGCGTTTGTGCCAATGAGAACTGGCATGGGCATAACTTTGATTTGTTTGTGACTGTAAAAGGAACACCAGACCCCGACACTGGTTTTTTGATGGATGTAAAACAACTAAGCAAGATTATACAGGCGCAGGTTATCAAGAAACTGGATCATAAGAACTTAAACTTGGATGTGGATTTCTTACATGGAAAGATGTGCAGTACCGAGAATCTGGCAATGGGAATCTGGAACGAACTAGCCCCGCATATTCCACCCATTGTACAACTACACTGCATAAAACTCTATGAAACACAAAGGATTTATGTAGAATACTTTGGCGAATAAGGTGTAAAGGCTAACCACAAGGAACATAAAGGGTTTTCACAAAGAACAAATGGAAAAGTAGTTGTTGAAATAAGAAAATGTTTATTTTTTTATTCTATCTAATTAAACAAATAAAGGGCTTCATCGGTTTATATATTTAGTGACAAGGATTTAAGAAAAGATTTTAATACTGGTTCGAAAACACTTTCTACTTTCGTGTCGCCGTTTGAAGCATTATTACTAATTATTTCGCTCTTTATAATTTGAATAGCCACTTGGTAAACACACTTTTTACACAGTGCTAGACAGTTAGTAATCGTTGGTTTCTTGATTTTTACAGTATGATTTTGTCTTCTTTTGTTTGTTATAACACTTAGGAAGTGATATGAATCGCTTACACAGAATTTAACGGCTGTAAGTAGAATGGGAAACAGACGATATAGTTTTATTTATTATGAACAAAGTAGCCGTTTTTAGAAAAGAACATTTCAATGCAGCACATCGCCTGCACAATCCTGCATTGAGCGATGAGGATAATGAAATGATCTTTGGTAAATGCAATAACAAAAACTATCATGGTCATAATTACGATTTGATAGTAAAGGTTACCGGCATTCCCAATCCAAAAACGGGTTATGTGATAGACTTGAAAATACTTAGTGATTTAATTAACGTTGAAATATTAAATCGCTTTGACCACAAGAACCTTAATCTTGATACAAAAGAATTTGAAACACTAAACCCCACGGCAGAAAACATTGTAATTGTGATTTACAATTTGCTACGGGCTAAAATTGACAGCACATTAGATTTAAAAATTAGACTTTATGAAACAGAACGGAATTTTGTCGAATATCCATCTTAACGAAAACAATAAGTTGGTTTTAACCGATACTGATAGCATGATAGATGAAATAGGCGACAACCATATACTTACTTCCGTGGATACTCCATTGAGAAATGATGCCTTTGAATTGAGCGATGAGGAGAAGATGGCTACAATAGAACAGCACTTTAAAGCCATCATGGATACTTTGGGATTAGACCTTACGGATGATAGCCTGAAAGGTACTCCTCGCCGTGTGGCCAAAATGTATGTAAAGGAGATATTCAGCGGCTTGAACCCTGCTAATATGCCCAAGATTGCCCTGTTTGAAAATAAATACAAGTACAACGAGATGCTGGTAGAAAAGAATATCTCTTTCTATAGTAATTGTGAGCATCACTTTGTACCAATCATGGGTAAGGCGCACATTGCCTATATCAGCAATGGCCAGGTGATTGGATTAAGTAAGCTAAACCGTATTGTAGAATATTTTGCAAAACGTCCTCAGGTGCAAGAAAGACTCACCATGCAGATTGGCAAAAAACTGCAAGAAATATTAGGCACAGATGATGTTGCGATATTGATAGATGCCAAGCATTTGTGTGTATCGAGCAGAGGTGTAAAAGATGATACTAGCAGCACGATAACCGCTTTTTACGAAGGGGCTTTCAAGGAAGAAAAAACCAAGAATGAGTTCTTGAAATATTTGGAATTGAACACCAATTTTTAGTTATGAATTATGAGTTATGAGTTATGAGTTATGAGTACTCATAACTCATAACTCATAACTTCTTAAAATCCCCACTTCACCAGTGTAGCTCCCCATGTAAAGCCTCCACCAAAAGCAGCCAGTACTATATTATCTCCCTTATTTAGTTTGTCTTGCCAGTCCCACAAACAAAGAGGAATGGTAGCAGCCGTTGTATTTCCGTAGCGGTCTATGTTTATCATAACTTTTTCTATCGGCATACCAACCCTTTTTGCAGTGGCATCAATTATTCGTAGGTTAGCCTGATGTGGCACCAACCAAGCTATATCTTCACCTGTAAGATTATTTCTTTCAAGCAATTCTGCACTTACGTCTGCCATTCCGGTTACTGCATACTTAAATACAGTCTTACCTTCCTGGTGCATAAAATGATCCTTGGCAAGCACTGTTTCTACGGTAGATGGTCTTAACGAACCTCCTCCTTTTATGTATAAATAATCTTTACCAATACCATCACTTTTCAGAATGCTATCCTGAACGCCATAACCATCTGTATTTGGCTCCAACAAAACAGCCGCAGCCCCATCACCAAATATGATACAGCTATTACGTTCGGTATAGTCTATGATGCTACTCATTTTATCTGCACCTATCACCACCACTTTTTTATAACGCCCGCTTTCTATATAGCTTGCACCAGTGGTAAGCGCAAACAAGAAACCACTACAGGCAGCACTAAGGTCGTAACCAAAGGCGTTGGTCATCCCCACTTTATGAGAAATGATATTGGCAGTGGAAGGGAAAAACATATCCGGCGTAACGGTGGCACAGATAACACAATCTATCTCAAGTGGGCCTATCCCTCTTTTACTAAGTAAATCCAATACTGCTGGTGTACCCAAATCGCTGGTGGCCGAACCTGGCTCCCTCAATATCCTTCTTTCAGAGATACCTGTTCTGGTACGTATCCACTCATCGTTGGTATCTACCATTTTCTCCAAATCAAAATTGGTCAACCTTGTCTCAGGAACATATCCACCAACGGCGGTAATAGCGGCAGTAATTTTACTCATGTAGCATCTCTATTTAATATAAATCCCCATGGGGAGGGGCGTAAAAGTAAAAGTTTTATGCCATAGAGCGCAAATTGTTATTCCCACAATACCGGCTTTAATGTAGATAATTAACAAGAGTTACTGAAATGGGAATGGCAAGAGGTATTGTTTGGAATGCTGAATACGTAGCTCCACTATTGGGATTTAGCGATACATCGCTACGGTAAACAATCTTTAAAAGGTTGTTCACCGTTTGTTGTTTGTATCGGCGGCTTTGTTTACTTTCTGAAAAACTCAAATCTATTGCCTTCTGCTGCTTCACCAACCCATCCAAAAAGACTTGTCCATGGTGATTTTATCTCTAAAATACCACTACCATTTATTAATATAAACGTACCAGAGTTACATTCATAATTATTCCTTTTCTTAAAAATTAATTCTATCGAATAATGATCATATTCTTGTTTCTTCTTTATGTACCATATTCCTTTACCGTCAAATAACTCACTTGAATCATCTTCAATAAATACTTTTGCAGGCAAGTTTCTAGCAGTAAAAGTGCTATCACCGTATAAAGTTATTGATGCACCGTTATTAGATACCCAACAACCTTGTAAGTCTTCTTTTTTGGGTTTTTCTCCACAGCTTTATATCATAAGTACACTTAAGATGAATATAGTTGAAGCTAATAATCTTTTCATTTTTCATTTTTTTGTATTATCCTCCATCCATCACTCTTACTAACAAACTCCTAATTTTTTTCAATGCGATTTGTCTTCCACAAATAAATACCATCCTTTCCATCCTTCTCCAAACTATTTTTCTTATAAATGAAAAGTATTCAATTCTTTTCCCTCATTCCATCACTATATTCGTACTCTTAAATAAAACTATTCATTTCACGGCTGTTAAAAGTCACCCATTCGCTTCTCTTTTGGTTATCCAACCGCTACTTACCGTACTAAATGGGACTTTTAGCGGCTTACCCGGATACAAAAACAGCTTCTTTCTATTATTTTATCATCTGCCGCAGCTTCTGAACGAGATGCCGCAGGAGCTGCGGCAGATGATAAAATGATAGAAAGAAGCAAAAAATAGTTAGGTTCTCGATTACTCAGAGACAAAAAAATCGGATTCCGGCAAAAAAGGTTCAGCGAGGTAAGGTTATACGGTGCTAATAGCCAATGCAATTATCTTTAAACAGTTGAATTAATCTTTATCAAGACAGGCACTTATTTTTTCACGGTTAATACGAAGTGATATGAAACATAAGTATTATTTGCCAGACGGGGACGACCCACGCGCCACTTGGTTGAGTACTTTGGCCACCGGAGTAGGTGCCTTGCCAGCCGCATGGAACATTCTCCCTGCCCAGATAACCTCTTTGCATAATGATGCAAATGCCTTTAAATATGATCTTTTGATGATAGAGGCTGCTGCAAAGTTTGACAAGGGTTGTACGGCAAACAAGAATGAACTGCGCGATGGGCCAGTGGCTACTGCGGTATTGGCTTTTCCTGCGTTTACGCCACCACCCGGTGCGCCAATACCTGTGCAGCCGGGCATTTTTGTGAGGGTAGCACTTTTTGTGGCTCAACTCAAAAAAAATGACTTGTGCACAGAAGCCATCCAAATTGCGCTAGGCATTCAGGGAGAAGAGATTGTTATCGATTTTACTACGATGCAACCCACGCTGACGCTGCATCATGAAGGTGGTCACATACATATAAGCTATGTACGCACCCACGCAGATGGCATCTATTTGTTTGGCGAAAGAGGCACAGAAACTGAGTTTACGCTATTGGCAACCATTACCAAGACCACCTTTAACGATACCCGCCCCAACCTAATAGTTGGGCAAGCCGAAAACAGGCGTTACCGGGCATTTTTTATGGTAGGCGATGTGATGGTGGGAATAGAAAGCGCAGTGTTTAGCATCAATTGTTAGTTGTTAGTGGTTAGATATTAGTTATTAGATAAGAGATTTTAGATATTTATGACTGATGTTTGGAAGCGGGTATCCTGAAAGGGATGCCCGCTTTTTTTATATCTTACACTAACAACTAACCACTGGTAACTAAAAACTATCATTTCGCTTTCAGCACTCCTTGTCCGGCAGCATTGGTAATATAATAAATGCTATCCACCACATAATCTGTATTGCCGCGCCAAGGAAGTACGCCGAAATAATGCTTGTAGTGCAGTTCCATTTCCTTGCCGGCATTCTCTAGCAACAACTTGGACACCGCTTCATTCTGTACGCTGAATTCAAATACATTGCTTTCCACATTGGCTTTAAAACCGCTTTGTATCAGTATGCCTTCCCACGTTTTAAAGGCGTAACCTTTCCGCTGAAAGGTATTCAGTTGTCCGGCTTTTGTACCCTCTGCAAAAACAAAGAAGTACCTATAATACGCAAAAATTGCCAGTGCCACAACGGCGATGGTAAGTGTGATAGTGAGTGTTTTTTTCATAATCATTAAAAGCTAAAGTCCGTATTTATCAACCATATAAATAAGTGCTGCAATGTTTACCGCACCCAGCAATAGTTCGCGGCGGTTTACGTTTTCAAAAACATCTGTGCGGGAATGGTGAATATCAAAATACCGCTGACTATCAGGATTCAGTTCTGCTACAGGGGTATTGAATAGTTTTTCTAAAGGCTCGGTATCGGCACCGCCACCGCCTGCTACAAAAGCACTGCCGCCATAAGGTTCAAACAAAGGCTTCCAGGCATTTAGCTTGCCCCATGTTTCGGCAGGCACATGAAAGCTAAATCCCCTAGGCGTAAAACCTCCCGCATCACTTTCAAAGCCGAATATGGGCTTCTCGCCTTTGTCCTTTAACTCGGCAGCGTATTTATCTGCCCCTCTCCCACTCTTTTCCTCATCGGCAAACAACACAAAACGGATGGTATGCTTGGGCGTATAACCCAATGCCTTCAGTACCCGCAACACTTCCATGGTATGCACTACGCCTGTGCCATCATCATGCGCCCCCTCATTTACATCCCAACTATCAAGGTGTCCGCCCACCGTAATTATTTCTTCGGGATGCTCTGTTCCTTTCAATTCAGCAATCACATTCGCAGCTGGCACATCGGGCAGCATCTGTCCGTGTGTGGTAATGTTTACCTTAACCGTTTTAGATAACTGTGCCAATTTCCAAAGCTTGTCAGCATCCTGCAAACCAATGGCGGCAGCAGGTATCTTAGGAAAAGAATCATTGTACTCCATGGCACCAGTATGCGGATTATTATCTGTGGCAATACTCATGGAGCGGACTATCATACCCACCGCACCATATTTGGCAGCACGGCTGGCACCCGTCCACCGATACTTTCCAGCATCGGCATACGACAAAAAAGTAGAGACGTTGGTAGGAATAAAATGATAGTTATAGAAAACAATCTTGCCCTTAACCTTGTCCTTATATTTCTCCAACTGGTCAAAGTCGTTCACGGCAAACAACTCGGCAGTAACGCCGCTTTCGGTAGGCGTACCCAACGAATTGCCCAAGGCATACGCATCCAAAGGCATTAATTCGGGTTTATTATTTACAGAGGTAACAGCCACTTTATCCCCTTTGCCATTGCGCACCCAATGAGGCACCATGCAAGGCTGCAGATAAACCTTGTCGGCACCCATCTTGTCGAAAGTTGCCTTTCCCCATTGAATAGCTTTTGCAAACTGTGGCGAACCAGCCAATCTGCCACCGATGGTTTTGGTGAGTTGGTGCAGTAATTCATAAGCCTTACCATTTTGTAATATATCGTCGCTAATGCGTTTAATGAAAATAGAATCGTCGCTACTTTGGGCAAAAACAACTGCCGGAAAGAGGAAACTGAGGAATAATATTTTTTTCATAGGGATAAAAATAAAAGGAAAAGGTTATTAAATGGCGATTAAATGATTTAAATGGAAAAAATGATTGATTTTGGAGTATCGTTGCCGTTGATTATACAATGATAACCCCATGACACAGATAGGAATAATATCGGATACACATAGTTATTTGGATGAAGCGGTATTTAAACACTTTGAGACCTGCGATGAAATATGGCATATCGGCGACTTTGGCGACCCGATGGTGGCAGAAAGACTAAGCGCCTTTAAACCATTGAGAGGCGTGTATGGTAACATTGATGAAGCCGCCATCAGGGAGCAATTTCCATTGAACGAATGTTTTATGTGCGAGGATGTGAAAGTATTAATGACGCACATTGGCGGTTATCCGCCCAAATACAATCCTATGAGTAAGGCACTCATAAAGCAACACCAACCACAACTGTTTTTGAGTGGGCATTCGCACATACTAAAGGTAATGTACGACGATGCCTTTAAGTGCCTACACATAAACCCCGGTGCGGCCGGCAAACATGGATGGCATACCGTGAGGACGCTTGTACGCATAGTGATTGACGGAAATGATATTAAAAAGTGCGAGGTGATAGAACTGGGTGGAAGGTAGTCAGGTTGCCGGTTACTGGTTACTGGTTTCAAGTTTCCAGTACTTGTAACCTGCAACCAGTAACTTGTATTTTCTACAACTCCGCAGGTGGAACTTGTATGCACTTTTTCAGTCTATAAACTTTAAAATACCGAACCACCTTACCACAACGAGTTTGATTGATGATGACAGGATTTTCTATTGTGGAATAATAAGCCCCATAAACCTCCTCCACCTTTACTGGCAGGTTTGAGGGAATAATACAGTAAGCATCATCGCCCAGTTTTATGGGTGGCATCTCCTTGTTTAGCCAAGCAAACTTGTGTATGTCGGTCAGTTTGCCAACACCAATTACTGGCTGCCCTGTTTTCCTTGCCACATAAAACAATAAATGCCCTGCCGGAAACCAGTTGTTGGCAAGTATGGGCGCATTGGGTTTCATGATACCGGCTGCAATATCCTTTTCTTCCAGTGCCTTAAAGTCCCTCCCAAAGTTGTCCCACCCACTAATATCCAACGTAAGGTTATTGGCTCCATAGTTTTCTGGTTTATTGCTTCCGCCAACATTGAACGTTGCAAACTGCGCCAAACAAATACCAACCACCAATATAAAAGCAACAACACCACCACCTATTTTAATAATCAGCGGGAAAAACGCATCGGTCTTTGTACCTAAATAAGCGGCAGCAAAGAAGTACAATGGAATGAACCCTGGCCCACTCCAATGCGGCAAGGAAGGATTGAGCAAGGCAATGACCCAGAAAAAGAGTATCATCGGTATGCCCATGCAGATAAGCCAAGTGTTGACCTCGCTTTTAAAGATGCTTTTATTCCGCAGGAAGAATAGTCCAGCTACCACAATAAGGATATAGACTATAGGGTTTTGGTAAGCAAACTCGCCGAGTATCTCTTGCAATAACCCATCCCACAACAAAGAAGTATGCGATACCCGTTCGGAATGGAAGCGATAGGTAATAAAATTGTTCTGGATGTTCCAATAGATAATAGGAAGGAAACAAACCACCGTGATGATGAACCCGATATACAAACGCCAATTGAGGAGCCATTTGGGTCTTTTCAACAGGATAAACAACCCAAAGCCTGCCCACAAATACAGTCCATGAATCTTGCACAAACAAGCCAAGCCTATCAACAACCCCAACGCCAGCCAATAGCTTGTCTTCTTATCTTTTTCTAGGACAATGATATGGCTCATTAAATATAAGGAGGCTGTCCAGAAGGGCATCTGCGGACTATCAGGCAATATAAAAAGCCCAGCTATAAAACCCGCATAAACAGCCGTATTGTAAACGAGAGCGGCATACCACCCTGTTTTCTCATTGGCAATAGTTTTACCCGTGAGAAAGATAAAATAAGAACTTATGGCGCAGCCAATGATTGCCCCCAACCGAAGCGACACACCAGAAGCCCACCATAAATTGAGAGAAGTGAGACGGATAAGTAACCCCACCATGGGCGGATGATCGAAATGATTCAAGTCTGGTTGCAAAGCATAGGTCCAATAATAAACTTCGTCATTGCCCAACTCAACAAAGGCTGCCACAATTATTTTAAGGATGGCTGTTATTAACAGAAACCAAAATAGCCGTTTCTTATAGTTTATTTCCATGGGTTTATGTCTACTTGAAAAGACCAGTAAGTGTATTAATCAAATCGCCACCACGTAAATCTTTCGCAATGATCTTACCATCGGGGTCTAGCAATAAGTTGGAGGGAATAGCTTGTATTCCATACTGTCCAGCTATTGGGCTAGCCCATCCTTTCAAATCACTTACTTGTGTCCAAGTTAAATTATCTCTTGCCACTGCCCTTTGCCACGCATCCTTATTATCATCCAAACTAAAGCTTAGGATTGTAAAGTTTTTATTTTTGAACTGATCATAAGCTTTCACCACATTAGGATTTTCCTCCCTACATGGACCACACCAGCTAGCCCAGAAATCAAGCAAAACATAATTTCCTTTAAAAGAAGAAAGCGTTATGGCTTTTCCATCAATATCAGTAGCAGTAAAGTCAGGAGCTTTCGTTCCCACAGCAGTGCTTTTTAATTGATCGATTATCTTCTTCAATTTCACTGCATAATAAGACGATTGAATGGACGCGTCCAAATTAGCGTAAGCGGCTTCGGCAGCATACAAATTTGTTTCATAGCTATTTAACTGATACGCCAGATAGGCAGACGCATAGCTTTTTGGGTTGTCTTTTATATGCTTGGTTATAGCCTTATTCTCTTCTACTTCCATTGCCATGGCTGCCTGTTGCACATTTTGTGCGGCAGCTATATTTTTTGCAGCATATAGCTTCTTGATACTATCACTCAGTGCCATCATTTTAGGGCCATAAGGTTTTATGATGGCAATCACTTCTTGCAGGTTCTTATTGCAGTCGCCACCTTTTACTGTAGCATTTTGCAAATCCTCTTTCTTGGCAGCTATTTCAATGGTACCAGGCTCAATAAAGAAATTAATTGCTTGCTGTTGACCACCATCCGTAACCGACTTAGGGAAATAGATGGAAGCCGAAATAGGTTCCGTAATGGTTCCCTTAAAGGTAAAGCTACCATCAGAAGACAAGTAGGCAGTATCTGGTTTGGCTTCTTCTATTATCTGGTGACAGATAATCATTTCACCAGTTACAGCATTCTCTATCTTACCCGTAATGGTATAGCTACCACCAACCGAGCCACCATGCTTACAAGATGTATTTATTAATGCAAGTACTAGAAGAACCAAACTTATTTGTTTCATAATATTCCTTTTATGTTACTGATTACTGATTACTTGTTACCAGTTACTAGTATCCAGTAACCTGCAACTAGTAATCTGTAACCTTTGGCAACACTTCATTCAATTTCATTGTCAAATCCCTGCCTCTCAAGTCAGCCGCTATTATCTTTCCTGAAGTGTCTATCAACACATTAAAAGGCAATGCGGTTATTTTATATTTATCCACTACAGGGCTTTTCCAATCTTTTAGGTCGCTTACATTCTGCCAGTAAAGGTTATCGTTATCCAATGCCATTTTCCATTGGTGCATGCTCGAATCCAACGATATGCTTACTATCTCCAATCCTCTTTTTCTATATAGTTTATATGCCTTCCCTATGTTAGGATTTTCTTCCCTGCAAGGCTTACACCAACTCGCCCAGAAATCAAGCAGCACATATTTTCCTTTAATACTATCCAAAGAAAACTGCCTGTTGTAATTATCCGTCATGGAAAACTTAGGGGCTTGCTTGTTTAAAAGGGCATACTGTGCAGGCGTTTGTTTTATTTGCTGCGCAATGATGGTTTCCAAGAAACCAATAGGCTTATAATTCTTAAACTGTTCTTTTGATGCTGCTACAAGTTTTGCAATATTTTCCTTTTCCATGGTGGCGAAAGACTTTGCCAACAGATACGATTTAAGTGCAGGGTTTATTGCTTGCTGAACATTGGTGGCAATCAAATCATTAATTGTTTTTAAAGCGGCATTCTTGTCTTGCTTATAAACCAATACCACACTATCAGGCACTTCCGTTTTAAATATAGAATCATATTGGGATACCTTCTCTACTACGGTTTTATAGTTATTACTATAGGAATCCAGAAAGGTATGCAATTGAATACTGGAAGGCGAGCCCTCAACAGTATATTGTTTGTAATGGTCAACATCTATATTTACTTCAACGTTAGGCACATCATTTATCAGGTAACTTCCGGCCCATTTTCTATGCTCAGCACAAACAAGGCTTGATCGAAAGGCATGAATGTTTTCAAATCGAAACTGCCATCCTTACCAATAAGTCCAGTATCGATCAAAACAGGGTTCTGGCTCCCTATTTCCAATTGCTTTAGCGATAGCTTGTTTCCTTTTGCATGAACAATCTTACCCTTTATCTCAAAGTAGGCATGCTTGCTTTTACAACTCGTGCCAGCAACCATCACCGCAATTATTATTACTACTAAATATCTCATCCTTGAATAATGATTAAATGATTTGAATGAAAGAAATGATGGGTAGCAATTCTCCAAAATCCACTCTCCATAGTTCCCCTTTAGGGGCGGAGGGGTTACCCCAACTTCTTCTGCAACAACTCCGTTACCACTTTCGGGTCTGCCTTGCCTTTACTTAGCTTTTTCACTTCGCCTACAAACAATCCTATCAAACCCTTCTTGCCTTTTTTGTATTCAGCTACTTTGTCGGGCATCTTGCTAATGGCTTCATTCACCCATCCTTCCAATTCATTGGTATCACTCACTTGCAACAAGTTAAGTTCTTCTGCCACTTGCAATGGTTGCTTCTCGCCTTGCAATAAAACAGGAAATATCCTTGTTGCCGCCACCGAGAAGTTTACCTTGCCTTCATCAATCAATTGTATCAATGCCCCCAATGTCCTGGCTGGCAGTTTCAATTTACCAATACTCAAGTTACTATCATTCAAGTATTGTTTTATTGGGCCTGTTATCCAGTTTACGATGGCTTTATAATTGGAGTTTTCTTTAATAACTGCATTAAAGTAATCGGACGTTTCTTTTTCATCACACAACTGTGCCGCATCGTAAGCACTCAATCCAAAGTCTTTCTGATACAATGCCACCAATTCATTCGGCAACATCGGCAATGCCTCATCAATTCCTTTTATAAATTCATCCGTTAAATGAAATGGAGATAAATCGGGACAAGCAAAGTATCGGTAATCATTTGCTTCTTCCTTGTCGCGCATCGAGAAGGTAGTATCGTTGTCGGCATTAAAGCTACGTGTTTGTTGCACTATTTTCCCACCGTCTTCCACAATGGCAATCATCCGCGCAATTTCATAATCTATTGCTTTCTTCACGTTGCGGATGCTATTCAGGTTCTTCACTTCCACCTTGGTGCCCAATTCCTTTTCGCCCTTCAACCTGATGGATACATTGGCATCGCAACGCAGGCTACCTTCCTCCATATTGCCATCGCACACGCCAATCCATTGCACCAGCTTCCTCACTTCGGTCACGTATTGATACGCTTCTTCGCTACTGTGCAGAACAGGTTCAGTCACTATTTCTATCAGTGGCACACCGGCACGGTTCAGGTCCACACAGGTATAATCATCATCAATGTCGTGTATGCTTTTGCCCGCATCTTCCTCCAGGTGAATCCTGTTCAGTTCCACATCCTTTGCGCCTTCGCTGGTGGTAATGGGTACAATACCGCCTTTGCAGATGGGCGTTGTATGCTGCGAAGTCTGGTAACCCTTCGGCAAATCGGGGTAGAAATAGTTTTTACGGGCAAAGTAATTGTCCTTCACTATTTCGCAGTTGCAGGCAAGTCCCATCTTGATGGCAAACTCCACCGCCTTCTTGTTGGTTTTGGGCAGCGTACCCGGATGCCCCATGGTAATGGCACTGATATGCGTGTTTGGCGCACCACCAAAAGCGGCACTGTCGCCACAAAACAATTTACTTTCCGTTTGCAGTTGCGCGTGAATCTCCAACCCAATGACCGCTTCGTATTTATCCGCCCCAACCAAGCCCCCATCCCCTAAAGGGGCGTTTATAGTTGCCGTTTCGTTTGTATTT